>JBMSJH010000230.1:0-3162 GCA_049418705.1 Aquirufa sp. | reverse complement strand
TTTACGTCTAATAAATCTGTTCCGTTTTGCGCATTTGGGAACAAATTCAAGTCACAACTTCTTTCAAAGCCCCCCGATTAACTCGTACTTGCCGACCTAATCAAAAAATTAATTCAATGAAAAAAATTGTTCTATTAGGTGCTATCATCGCATCGGTATTCAGTGCATCAGCACAACAAACAGCGGGTAAAATATTCTCTGGCAAAGATGCGGGAAAGGGTTTCCAATTAGGTTCAGAGAAAAGTAGCCAAGTGATTTTAGACATGGTGAAAGCATATAACTCAAATGATTCAGAAAAAGACCTAGCTCTTTACTCTCCAGAGATGCAAAAGAAAACAGGTGACTTCAATAAGAAATGGCATGCTTACATGAAGAAATTAAATAACGTTCCCTATGCCATTTTACCTATCAAGGTAGCAGGTTCTACGGACGAAATTGTCATGTTACAATCTACAGAGGAACGCGAAGCGATAGATGGTTCAAAGGAAAAAATGAATTTGTTCGAATTATTTAAAATAGACCAGTCAGGGAAAATTTCAGATTTCAACCAATTTTCATCTATCCCGAAATCAAACGAGTTTGGACAAACATCAGGTGGAAGATTCTACTCAAAAGGAGAAACAAACGGTAGAGCATTCCAATTCTCTAACCGTGGCGAAGTGGAAGCAATCGAAAAATTCAACAAGGCATATAATGCATTAGATGTGGAAACTGTCCTTTCTTTCTTCGCTGATAAAGTCAACATAACAGACTTTGATGGCAACAAAATGGTAATCGAAAAGAAAGATCTTCGTCAAATGATGAATGATTTCAAATCGGTTGAGTGGAAAATTTCAGGAATTGTTCCTATCAAAATAGCTTATACAGATCCAGTTTCAGGTGTAATCGTAACTTCTACGGAGAAGCGTGTTGCTAAGGATGGTAGCGTTTGGAACAAGTCATTAGTAGAGATGTTTCAATTTGACTTAAATGGAAAAATCTCTGGATTAGATCAATTCTCTCAAGGAATTAAATAAATTTTTTGAGGAATTTAAAAGAGGCCGAAGGACGTTGTGTTCTTCGGCCTCTTTATTTTTATTGCCCCTTCCTAAACGCTGAAGGTGACACCCCTGCAAACTTTTTAAAGATGCGGTTAAAATAGGACAGACTTTCGAAACCACATTCGAAGCAGGTCTCGGTTACATTCTTATCTTGGATAAGTAGTTTTTTCGCGTATTGCACACGGTATTGGTTCACAAAGTCCGTGTAGGTTAGTTTCGTTGCTTTTTTGAAATAGCGACAAAAGGCGGGTAAGGTAAGGTTCACCTCATCGGCTATTTGTTGGGTATCAATGGGCTTTTGGAAATTCATCTCCACAAATTGGTGAATACGGTGCATCCTTTCTTGCTGTTTTAAGATGGTTTGACTAGAGATAGGCCTAACCTCAAGATCTTCATATTCGTCGGATACGGCCAAAAACTGGAAGATGCTCATCAACTCCATAAATTGATGGAAACGATCCATGTACTGTAATTTCTTTAACCGAACCCCAGCTATTCGCTTCGTTTCACCTGTAAACGCAATGCCCGTTTTCGCCCTTTCCATTAAATCCACTACTTTTTGAAGCTCTGGAATTCGAACTAATCCAGCTTCAAAATAGGTCTCTGGAAATTGGATCACCACCGTCTCCACGGTGGCTTTGACCCCATAATCAAAATTCAAATGGGGAATGTAGGACCCGATTAAGGCCAAATCACAGCCCTCATAGGTGGAAATATGATCACCAATATGCCTGATCCCCTTATCTGCCTCCACATACACTAATTCGATTTCCGGATGAAAATGCCAATAGAAAACTTCGTTCAATTTAGGGGTCAAAAGAAACCTAAATGAACTGTCATTATCCGGATGTATTTGCTCTAAATTCAATTTCATTTGCCTAAAATAGCGAAATGTGGTAATAATATATCAATACAGTACAAATAATTATCAATAGAGCAGAAAAAAAGAGGCTCAGGTCGCTATACCTTTGGCATAAAAAAAGAACCTATGAAAACAGACATCCCTAATAACGCCCACTACGACATTCCGGGCAATCCATCTACAGCAAAAAGCAGTGCTTTAAAATTAAACGATCGTTCAAATGGACAGCCTTTACGGGTTTTAAGTGAAGAAGATTGGGCCTTTTGGAAGCATAATGGATATATTGTCATCAAGCAAGCAGTAGCTCGCGAACAAGCCTTAAAAACGGCGGCCTTCTTGTATGAATTCGAAGAGAAAGATCCGAATGATCCGAGTACCTGGTACACAGCACCACGTGCGGAAATGAAGATGAAGGAACTGGCGAACACCGGGATGGTAGAATGTTATAATAGCCAATTGCAGTGGGACAATCGCTCGACGCAAAGAGTCTATGATGCGTTTGTAGATATTTGGGGGACAGAGAAATTATGGGTGACGATCGACCGTGCAAACTTGAACTTCCCTATTCGTCCCGGACACGAATACAAGGCCTTTATACATTGGGATTACGATCCAGAGACGAGGCCGGTAAATGTGCAAGGGGTTTTAGCCTTAGCCGATCAACTAGATGAAAACATGGGAGGCTTCCAATGCATCCCCGAGTTATTCCGCGACTACGATACCTGGAAATTAACGCAACCAGAAGACCGCAATCGTTTTCTTCCTGATACCACAGGTTTCACCCCTACGAAAGTAAAATTAGAAGCTGGGGATCTATTAATTTTCAATAGCACGCAGCCGCACGGAATCCGCGCAAACAACAGTGATAAGGTGCGTTGCGCTCAATATATTTCGATGATGCCGGCGGAGGAAGATAATACGGAACTACGCGAATGGCGTGTCAACTCCTGGCGTGACCGCATTGCTCCTGAGGGCTATGCCTTTCCAGGTGATCCGCGCAAATGGGAACAAACGAAATATAAAACTGCCGAGCTAAATGACCTAGGCAAAAAAATACTGGGATTAGATCGCTGGTAAATTAGAAAGCTCGAAGAAATTCGAGCTTTTTCTTTATCAGGTAAATTCCTAAATTGGGTTATGAAAAAACTACTCCTACTTTTCGTCCTTTTTAGCCTTAGCGCTTCCGCACAAATCGCGGACAAAATCAAATCCATGAAAGCCCATACCGGCTATTTCAACTTCTATACGGATGAGTCGAAT
>JBMSJH010000229.1:0-3173 GCA_049418705.1 Aquirufa sp. | reverse complement strand
GAATCGTACACGATTACCTTTTTCCACAAGTGCGCGTAATTCTTCACGAAATCGACGTGAATAGGGTGATCTTGGTAGACTTTTTGGCCGGCCTCATCATCGAAAAACATCAATTCAGAAACGTCCCAACTCGTGTCGACTACGTCACGCTTTTCAGTCGAAGCCAAAGTTCCAATGTGGATTTCTTTAATCGTCGGAATTCCTTTTAAGGCTTTCAGTCCTTTGATTAATTGCTGCTTGTCTTCTTCTGAAGCCGGGTTATTTAACCGAAAAAACACGTGGTGCAATAATGGTTTTTTAGCGGCTGCACTTACAGGCCCTGTGCTTGCTAATAAGCCAGCTGAAGCAATAAAATGACGTCTTTTCATAGTTTTACGATTTAGCGTTCAGGCTTTGGATATCAAAACCTGCCACTTGTTTATATTGATTCATAATTTGTTGAAGTTCCTCGTGTGGAATTTCTTCCTCGCTAAACCCAGCTGGGAAGCGTTCCTCCATTAAGTCCATAATAAAGTCGGGACCTTTTTGGCGGTTTTGTAACACCACTTTTGCAGTCGCAGGAACACGTTCCGCATCGTAATTTTGCAGCGCTTTAATGACATCTTTTTCAGCCAGTAAAGCTAATGCTAACGCGTCTGCATCTAATATCGCTTGCGATGCCCCATTCGACCCAATCGGATACATCGGATGTGCTGCATCGCCTAATAAAGTGACACGAGAGAAGGACCATTTGTCTAACGGATTGCGATCTGACATGGGGAATTCAAAGATTCCTCCATCTGTTTTTTCGATCATCTCAGGCACATTAATCCAGTCGAATTTCCAGTCTTTGTAAAGTGCTAGCAAGGGACCTTTTTCGACTTTTCGATTCCAATCTCGAACCGTAATTTTCGCGCCTTCTGGCTCACGAATGTTCGCCACCCAATTGATGACTTGGTTTCCTTCTGCATCAGGCTCACCTATCGGATAGATGACCATTTTCTGTTTCATGGAACCGATCATGGCCATCGAAGAACCCGTTTTATAAGGTTTCATCAGCGCTGTTCCGCGGTATAAAATGTTGCCTGAAAAGACGACGCCTCCTTCGTTTGGATATAAGGTTTGACGCAAAACGGAGTTGATTCCATCTGCCCCTATCAAGATATCTCCCTCTTCTTTTGCGATGATTTCTCCCGTTTCTTTGTTGATAAAAGTGGCTGTGATTTTGTCCCCTTTTTCTTCAAATGACTGTAAGTGACAATTCGTTTTCAGGTTTTCTGCGCCTATTGTTTTTAGGGTTTCTTCCCAAAGCATCACTTGAAACTTCCCTCTGTGAATCGAGAATTGTGGCCAGCGATATCCAGCAAATTTACCCCGTGGTTCTGACCAGAAAAATTGACCAAAACGATTCGCATAAACCAGCTCTTTCGTCTCCACGGCGATGGCCGCGACCTTATCTAACAGACCAATGTTTGTTAAAACGCGCACTGCGTGAGGCAATAAATTAATTCCCACACCTAGCGGTTTCACTTCCTCCACCGACTCAAAAACCTTCACCTCAAAACCAGCTTGATGCAAGCGCATCGCCGTCACTAAACCCCCAATTCCACCTCCAGCAATCAATATTTTCATAGCGGCAAATTTTGTAATAATTCAACTAAATGTGCCACGCTTTCCACTGACTGGCCATTGTAAATGGAGGCCCTGAACCCTCCTTTGGTAGGAAAACCTTTAATTCCTACGATATCATTTTTTTCTAAAAAGCTCAGGATTTGCTGATCCATTTCGAGCGATTGACTTTTAAAACAAGCGTTCATCACGGAGCGATCTTCGCTCACCACGATTCCTTGTAACAGCTGATTGCGATCTATTTCGCTATAAATTAGCGAAGACTTCACCTGACTTAGTCGTTGCATTTCTGCTAAGCCACCTTGCTTATCGATATAGCGCAACATTAATAGCGCCACATACACGGGGTAAGTTGGAATCGTGTGGTACAACGAGTTCTCAGCGATGTGCGTGTGGTAATCAAAAATCTTTGGAATCTTCCGATTGCTTTTTTCGGGCAGTACGTTTTTATTAACCAAAACGCAGGTAATTCCCGCTATCCCAAAGTTCTTTTGGGCAGATGCAAAAATCACCCCAAACTTCTCCATCGGCAAAGGCCTTGACAGAAAATCGGATGTCATGTCTGCCACTAAGGGAACATCCACTTCCGGGAATTGATGGTACTGAGTTCCGTCGATGGTTTCGTTCGACACTACGTGTAAATAACGCGCACCTTGGACATCTCTAATCTTTGGAATTCGATCGTGATTCGTGTCTTTAGAGGAAGCTAAATAAAATGCATTCGCTTCGTTTGCCGCGGCTTCGATGGCGCGATCTGCCCAAAAACCCGTGTCCACAAAAGCGATCTTATCTAATGGCTCTGTTAAGTTCATCGGGGCTACCGTCAGTTGACTCGAAGCACCACCCGGTAGCCAAAGCACTGCCCACTCATCTGATAGGCCGTATAATTTTTTCACAAGGGCATTTGCCTCGTCTAATAAATCCGTGAAAATGGGGGAGCGGTGACTGATTTCAGCAATCGAAACACCCATGCCATTGTAATCAACTAAACCGGCGGCGGCCTCTTGAATGACTTCAAAAGGTAAGGTCGCTGGCCCAGGAAAGAAATTGTGTTTGCGCATTAGGATATGGTTTTGGCGCTAATTTTTAAAGTAATAAGTCCGGCGATAAAGGAAGGAAGAGCAAAGAAGATAAAACTTTGTGCCATCCCAAAACCTAAACCCACTAATAATCCACCCAAAACAGGCCCAATAATTCCGCCTAAACGTCCCATACCAATGGCCCAGCCTACACCCGTAGAACGGAAAGCAGTGGGATACATGCGAGCCGCTACGGCATACAAACCGACGAAGCTTCCTTGCACTCCGAAACCGAGGAAAAACAAGACAACCAAGATTAAATTGGACCCAGAAAATAGACCAAAAATTCCCAGCAAAACGGCAGTTATCAAAAGCAAGGTCCCGATCGATTTTTTCAATCCAAAGCGACTCGAAAAATAACCCTGTACCGGAATACCAACGATGGCGCCTAGATTAAAAATCGTACCTTAATAAATGGCTAATTCCATCGATAGGCCTGAATTGGTGGCTAATTTCGGAATCCAGTTCATCAAAAAATAAAGCGTG
>JBMSJH010000228.1:0-3175 GCA_049418705.1 Aquirufa sp. | reverse complement strand
GTATTATTTCCTGCCAAAAATGTCAAATCGTCCCGTATACTCGTACCGATTATCCATTTTACACTTCTGGGCCTTAATCTTCATCTACATCTGGGCGGGACCTCACCACTTATTATATTCTTCATTACCTGATTGGGCTCAATCCTTAGGCGTCGTTTTCTCCATCATGTTAATTGCACCATCTTGGGGAGGTATGATCAATGGTCTTTTGACTTTAAGAGGGGCATGGGATCAAGTACGTGAAAATACCTTGTTGAAATTCATGGTAGTGGGTATCTCGTGGTATGGTATGGCCACTTTTGAGGGACCGATGTTGTCTTTAAAGAATATCAATGCGATTGCCCACTTTACGGACTGGATCGTAGCACACGTGCACGTGGGGGCTTTAGGATGGAATGGATTCTTAACTTTTGCCATCCTTTACTGGTTAGTTCCACGCATTTTCCAGACAAACTTGTATTCAGAGAAATTAGTGAAGACCCACTTCTGGATAGGTACCATCGGAATTGCCTTCTATGCGATCCCCATGTACATTTCAGGTTTCACACAAGGCATGATGTGGAAACAATTTACAGCAGAGGGAACCTTACAATACGGAAATTTCCTAGATACGACCCTTCAATTATTGCCGATGCACATGATGCGTGCTTTGGGTGGAACATTGTATTTAATTGGTGCGATCTTAATGGCCTACAACTTGTTCAAAACAATGGCCCAAGGCACTTTATTAGCCGATGAAAAAGCGGAAGCTGCTCCACTAGCTGTCATCGAAGAAAAACACGAAAGCGATGGACATTGGCACCGTTGGATTGAAAAACGTCCAATCCAATTATTAGTAGCCTCTTTAGTGATGATTCTAGTAGGTTCTCTTGTCGAGTTGATTCCGACGTTCATGGTGAAATCAAACGTACCTACAATTGAATCAGTTAAACCTTATACTTCATTAGAATTAGAAGGGCGTGACATTTATATCCGTGAAGGTTGTGTTAGTTGTCACTCACAATTAGTTCGTCCTTTTAGAAGTGAGACGGAACGTTATGGCGAATTCTCGAAATCTGGGGAGTTTGTGTATGATCATCCATTCCTTTGGGGATCTAAACGTACCGGTCCTGATTTGCACAGAGAGGGAGGGAAATATCCAGATTCTTGGCATTATCACCATATGAGAGAGCCTAGTAGCATGTCACCAGGATCCATTATGCCTAATTACGCTTGGCTACTTGAACAAACGCTGAATACGTCTCAAACACAGGATAAATTAGCGGCCATGAAGAAATTAGGGGTTCCGTATTCTACGCAAGAAGTAAATGACGCCGTTAAAGACTTGAATACCCAGGCTAAGGCCATTCAAGCCAACTTAGCTGCAGAGAAAATTAAAGTGAGTCAAGACAAAGAAATTATTGCTTTGATTGCCTATTTACAACGTTTAGGTACTGACATCTCTAAAAAATAGCTACCATGTTCAAGCAATTTATATCCAATATCCCAGGAGCAGATAATTATATGATTTTCTCGCTTTTGACCTTTTTAACCTTCTTCATCTTAGTGGGAATCTACTTAATTTGGATGGACAAAAAGCACCTTGTTGAAATGGAACAAATGCCTTTCAATGAAGGAAATAACCTAAATGAGCAATTAAAATCGTAATACTATGTCAGTGAATGTCGTTGAAATTTGGTTAGTAAGTATGATCCTGATGACAGGGGTTGTCATTTTAGTGGTTACACTTCAATTACATGTGGCCTTGAAAAAACTAGCTGATCAAGCAGCTCCAGCTAGCGCTGAAAAACAAAGTTGGTGGGATAGTTTCACCGGTTTGAAACCGCTAGAAAAAGAAAATGATCTGTTAATGGACCATAAATACGATGGTATCGCGGAATTAGATAATCCTACACCGCCTTGGTTTATGTATTTGTTCTATTTAACAATCGTATTTGCGGTGATTTATGGGGCCTACTACCATATTTACCAAGATGGCAATATCCAAGAGACCGAATACAAAAACGAGGTGGCTGTAGCTGAAAAAGTACGCGAGGAGTATATGAAGAAGTTTGCTAACTCAGTGAATGAGAATAATGTTACGGTAGTAAAAGAGGGGAAAGATTTAACAGAGGGCTCACAAATTTATTCCACAAATTGCGTAGCTTGTCACGGAGATAAGGGGCAAGGAGGCGTGGGACCTAATCTGACTGATAAGTTTTGGATCCACGGTGGGGATATAAAGGATTTATTTAAGACGATTACCCATGGAGTTCCAGAAAAGGGGATGATCGCATGGAATAAGACCTTAAATCCATTGCAAATCCAGAAAGTTGCCTCTTATATTCTGACGCTACAAGGAACGAATCCTCCAGGTGCGAAAGAACCACAAGGAACAGAAACTAAATCACCCTAATTATGAAAAAGAACATTGGTAAAATGGATCGCATCTTTCGATTAGCGATCGCCGTCGCATTAGCCATTTTAGCCTATGCTAAAATTATTCCAGCTAATCTGGCCTTAACAGTCTACATCGTAGCTGCCGTTATTGCCCTGACTGGAATCATCCGAGTGTGTTTATTATATAAACCATTTGGAATTAGTACCTGCCGAGAAAAGTCTCCATTCTAAATTTTAAGGGGTCCGGCAACGGACCCTCTTTTTTTATGTCTACTTTCAATGTTGATAATGATGATTACCGAAACCATTTGTATAACCAAACAAAGGATGGTAAACGATTATGGATTTATCCAGGTCGAATTATTGGTCAATTCCATAGCCTAAGAACCTACTTTTCTTACCTTTTATTAACCCTATTATTCGGTCTTCCTTGGATCGAATACAAAGGAAATCCGATATTTCTGTTCAATGTCTTGGAACGGAAATTTATCTTCTGGGGCGTACCCTTTTTCCCACAAGACTTCCACTTAGTAGCCTTAGGACTTGTTGCGTTTCTCCTATTTGTCAGTTTGTTTACAGTTTTATTTGGTCGCATCTGGTGTGGTTGGGCTTGTCCGCAAACCATCTTTATGGAAATGCTCTTTCGCAAAATTGAATATTGGATCGAGGGGGATGATAAAGCCCAAAGAAGATTAGCAGAAGCTCCTTGGAATACAGAGAAAATACTCAAAAGAGGATTTAAGCACACCTTGTTCGTTCTATTATCATTCGCCATTGCGAATACCTTTTTGATGTA
>JBMSJH010000227.1:0-3185 GCA_049418705.1 Aquirufa sp. | reverse complement strand
TTTTTCATTCCCAAAATTAACAGGTGAATTAGGCCCTAGAATGACATTCATGGGCAAAGAAATGCTTAACTGGTCTTTAAATAACTATTTAGGTTTTGCCAATCACCCTGAAGTTAGAAAAGCAGATGCTGAAGCCACTGCAAAATACGGTTTAGCGTACCCTATGGGTGCACGTATGATGTCTGGAAATACAGATGAGCATGAAGAATTTGAGCGTCAATTAGCTGAATTCGTAGGTAAGGAAGATGCATTTTTATTGAATTACGGTTACCAAGGGGTAATGTCTGTCATTGATTGTATGGTTGACCACAAAGACGTCATCGTATATGATGCTGAATCTCATGCCTGTTTAATTGATGGTATTCGTCTACACAAGGCTAAAATGGGCCAGTACTATAAGTTCAATCACAACGATATGGACTCTTTACGTAAGAACTTAGAGCGTGCGACTAAAATCACCAATGAAACGGGCGGTGGAATTTTAGTAATAACGGAAGGTGTGTTTGGAATGTCAGGTAAGGTAGGATCTTTAGATAAAATCGTGGAGATGAAGAAAGACTTCAATTTCCGCTTATTAGTTGATGATGCACACGGATTTGGTACGATGGGTGACCATGGTAAAGGAGTGGGTGAATACCTGAATTGCACTGAAGGAATCGATTTATACTTCTCTACTTTCGCTAAATCAATGGCAGCGATCGGAGCTTTCATCGCAGCGCCAAAAGAGATCATCATGTATTTAAAATACAATATGCGCTCTCAAACCTACGCAAAAGCACTTCCAATGCCATTTGTAATTGGTGGAATGAAACGCCTAGAATTGATCAAGAAACACCCAGAATTAAGAGAGAAATTATGGGAAAATGTGCGTGCCCTACAAAAAGGATTGAAAGACAAAGGTTTTGATATCGGAGAGACACAGTCACCTGTAACACCAGTATTCTTACATGGAGAATATGATATTGCAGCCGTGACTAAATTGGTTCGCGACCTTCGTGAAAACATGGGAATTTTCTGTAGTATCGTTGTTTATCCAGTAGTTCCTAAGGGTCAAATCATGCTTCGCATTATCCCTACATCTTCTCATACTTTAGCAGATATTGAATACACGTGCGATTGTTTTGCTGAAGTTCAGAAAAGATTGAAATCTGGCTATTATGCGCAATAATTGATTGATTTAACGGTATTTTTAGAAGAAATTGTATTTTTTTGAACTTTTTTTCTGTTTTTTCTTGATTTTAATTTGCATACAATAAGTTTTTTACTAAATTTCGCTTATTAAAGCTCATTTAAGGGCATAAAGACAATCTAATATTATTTACACAACCTAAAAAACAAATTATCATGAGTAGATTTGCACAAGTAAAGGACTTAATTTTATCTTTAGAAGGAGATTTCGAAAAATTCTACGATAAAGGAAATCAAGCAGCTGGTACTCGCGTTAGAGGTGGTTTACAACAATTGAAAACTTTAGCACAAGAAATTCGTACTGAAGTTCAAAACAAGAAAAACGCAGGAAAATAATTTTTCCCCTCTTGCAATAAAAAAGCCCGATTTTCATCGGGCTTTTTTTTATGTTAAAACAATTCGTTGTGCATGGCTGAGGCCATACCATCCACCATTAGCTTTCCTCGTTCAAGTTCAAAGACCTGCGTTGATATTTCAGCGGTATGTTTAGCGGGATTCGTACTTACAATTTCAAATTTGGCTTTATAAGTAGTTCCTACAAATAAAGGACGTTTAAATTCGGATACTTGCTTCAAGTAGACACTTCCCTCACCTGGAAACTCCATTCCCATTACCCTTGAAAATACACTCGCTATCAAAGCGCCATGAATAATTGGTTTCTTAAACGGAGTAGTGGCTGCATATTCCTCATCCCAATGAAGTGGATTAAAATCCCCTGATATTTTACAAAACTCATTTACTTGTTCTTGCGTGAAAGAAAACTCAATCTCATACGCATTCCCTATTTCTAACATAGTTTGATCTTTTTTTGTAAAATTAAACCAAAATTTGATTCTATTTTTGTGCTATTCTAAAAATAACCCATGATTCACTTTATTCTAAATCCAAATGCTGGAACGAATTCAAGACAGATGAAAGCTATGTTTTTAGCAAAACTTCAGTCTATTCCTTCCTCTAAAGTTTGGGTAACAGAGTATACGAATCATGCGACTGAGCTGACTAAACTTGCTTTAACAGAAAATCCAGAGAGAATCATCGTCATTGGTGGAGATGGAACCATCAATGAAGTAGCATCAGCTATGTTGTTTACGAATATCCCTCTAGGAATCATCCCGTTAGGTTCAGGCAATGGCTTAGCTAGGCACCTAGGGATCCCAATAGATTTTGACAAAGCGCTCATCAAAGCAATAAAGGGAGAGATAATTACCATAGATGCTGGAAAATGGAATGAGCGACCGTTTTTTTGTACCGCAGGTATTGGATTTGATGCAACGGTTGCGGCTCATTTTGCCAAAAGACGCAAGAGAGGATTTTTCAATTACCTCTATTCTACTTTTGCCTGCATCACTAAATACAAAGCCGTCGAGATAAAGGAAATAGGACTAGTTTATTCATTCACTGTCGCTAATGCAAACCAATTTGGCAATAACGCCTACATTTCTCCTGAATCGGATTTACAAGATGGTCAATTAGAGTCGATTGAGATAAAACCAGGCTCCTTCTTCTCCTTAGCCATTCTTGGAATAAGTCTATTTACCAAAAAGCTCCACCTAAGTAAATTGGCGAGCATTTCATCCCTAAAATCGCTCACCTTACATACTAAGGCAGGATTACCTTTTCACCTAGATGGAGAAAGTTTAATCTTGACTACTGACAAGATCGATATCCATATTTTACCTGCCTCACTTCAAGTGATAAAATAATTTTCTTATACTTTTTCAAGTTAAAGAATGATTAAAGCACACTAAATTTGAACAATTTTTAGAAGCAAATTTTTAGGCATTTTTTTTCGAAAAAAAACTGGATTTATTTTCGATTTCGAATTTGGAAGGACGCCTTATTTTACTATTTTTGTCTCCCCGCTTAAGAAAAATTTAATCGTTTTCTTAAAACAAAAACCATTAGAAACTTTAAAGACGTAAACCAAGGTGAATTCCTTAAAAATTCGCCCTAAGAACTGTTTGACCCCAATTATCAATGCAAATCGAAGTACGAGA
>JBMSJH010000226.1:0-3190 GCA_049418705.1 Aquirufa sp. | reverse complement strand
ATGCCATTCTCCATAGAATGATAGAAGGCTTTTTTGATATTGGCTAAATAGGGCGTAGCATCAATCTTGCCTACTTTCAGGGCGTGCATCAATAACCAGCCAAATTCCGAATTGTGTCCGTAGGAAGTATTGTCGACGGCAGAGGCTTTTTGGCCCCCATCCTGAAAACGATCCCAGCCCCACACGATATCAAATTTAATCTGTGGCGCCACGCTCCAGTCTGCCCAAAACTGTGGAATACCAGTCCCTGTCGCAGGATCCATAATTTTTTGAATCAAAATATCGATTGACTCCTTTAATTTTCTTCGGTGAATATCCTTGCCGCTCGCCTCATATAAAGTCGTAAACGCTTCCATTAGGTGCATGTGTACATCCAAGGTCTTGCGATCCCCACCCGGAGCCCCAGGTCCCATGAGCGACCAATCTTCTGCAAAGAACTCCCAATAACCGCCGTAATGGGTATCTACGGCATATTTTTGGAGTAAATCAAAAACCTTTTCCGCATATTCCAAACCCACCGGATCCCCAGTAGCTATGGTATATTCACTCAATGAATAAATGGCGAAACTATGCCCATAGCCAATCTTTTGTTTATTTGTCGCCTGACCAGCGCGATTCACCATCCAGTAGAATCCACCGTGTTCCTCATCCCACATCTTATCGAGTAAAAACCGAACTCCGTGGGTCGCTATCTCCTTCATTACTTCACCTCCAAAACCATGGCGATAGGCCTGCGCATAGGTAAACACAGATCGAGTCATCGCGATCAACGATTTCTCATCATCCCCTGCATCTTCTCCAAACTCATTAAAATGGGTAATAAATCCACCCTGCTTTTTGTCCACAGTTCGCTGGATCCAGAAGGGTAACAAAGCGCCCTCCGTGTATTCCTTGATTTCCGATCTAAGCGATTGAATATTCATAATGCTTTTGTCTAATGGCTTCTGGGCTCGCAGACCCCGTTTCGCCTACTTGATGAATACTGATATGTACTGCCAAACTCGCAAATTCACAAGCTTCTTCCACTGTAGCCCCAGCCGCTCTTGCCGCAGAAAATCCAGCCACCACCATATCACCGGCCCCCACGGTATCGATGGGTCCATTAATAGGAAAAGCAGGCTGATGATGTAAATCCTTTTCACTGGCGTACACCATTCCTTTTTCCCCTAAGGTCACCAGCACCGGTTTTTTTCGAGAGATGGCCCAAGCTTGAATATTTTCGTCTGACGCCTGCTTTTGTTGAATTTTGATAAACTCCGCTTCATTCACCTTCAAGGGAAGGTGTTTCGCATGGCCGCCTAAAGAGCGTAGGTCAGCAATTGCCTGATGAAAGTTTAATGATTCGATGTGCTCTGCTTCTAATAGGGGCTTAGCAAATTGCTCGTTCACTATAACCCAGTCATATGATTCTGATTGTAGCTTGGTGATTAAATCGTTTGTTTTATCTTGAAAGTTCTCAGATCGCGTCCCAAAATCAATTCGATTCAGTTCCTCTTCGTCACACATCGGTTTCGAATAGGTGGGCGTATCGATTTCCGATTCGAGTATATTCCTAGCATCAATGCCTAGTAAAGACATCTGATGGGCCATCTCTCTACCGAAGAGATCGTTTCCTCGTACCCCAAAGGCCGAGACTTGAACTCCTAAAATAGCTAGATTTTTTGCCACATTTCCCGCACCACCCAGGTAAGCACGCGGTTGAGATGCTAGATGCACTTCTTTAGCGGTTTCGATGGAAAATTCCCCGGTGGAGGTTTGAATGTCGAAATAGAAGTCTACTGCGAAATCTCCCAACACAGCAATGCGCAAGGCTGGGATTCGAGCCAATAGAGTCTCCAATCTTTCTGAGGTCATTTCAAATAGGTTTAGCTAAATTTTCATCGAAAAATAGGGATATTTTCTTTAATTTTGATCATCTATTCATTCTAATTCTTATTTGCTTTGGCACTAATAAAATCAATCTCTGGCATACGTGGTACGATCGGTGGAAAACCCGGTGAAGGTCTAAGTCCTATCGATGTGGTCACTTTCGCAGCGGCTTATGGCACCTGGTTAAAGAAAAAAGGACATCCGTCGAATTCGATCGTGTTAGGTCGCGATGCGCGTATCTCTGGCGAGATGGTTAGTTCCTTAGTGGCGAATACCTTGATCGGTTTAGGCTGGGATGTCTTAGATATCGGTCTTTCTACAACCCCAACGGTTGAATTAGCAGTGCCTTGGACGAAAGCGGCGGGTGGTATCATCATCACGGCGAGCCACAATCCAGCACAATGGAATGCGTTGAAATTATTGAATGATCGCGGAGAGTTTATCTCGGATCAGGATGGTAAAGACTTATTAACAATCGCCGAAAATCAAGACTTTGATTTCGCGGATGTGATGAAATTAGGGAAGCTAACGCAAGACGCTAGTTTCTTGCAGCAGCACGTGGATCACGTGTTAGGTTTAAGTTGGGTGAATCAGCCGGTGATCGCGAAGGCGAACTTCCGTGTCCTAGTGGATGCAGTTAATTCGACGGGAGGAATCGTAGTGCCTATGTTGTTGAAGGCATTGGGCGTTAAGCACGTGGACGTGATTTTTGGAGAGGCGACAGGTCATTTCGGTCATAACCCAGAACCACTTCCGGAGAACTTGACGGAGATGATCTCGAAAATGAAAGGCGGCAACTACGATTTAGGTATCGTAGTGGATCCAGATGTGGATCGCCTTTGCTTTATTTCTGAAGATGGAACGCCTTTTGGCGAGGAATATACACTGGTTGCGGTAGCGGATTACGTGCTATCCGTGAAGCCAGGCAATACGGTTTCGAATCTTTCTTCTACCCGTGCTTTAGCGGATGTGACGCGCAAAGCCGGCGGCGAATACTTCGCGGCAGCGGTAGGAGAGGTGAACGTGGTGACGCAGATGAAAGCAGTGAATGCAATCATCGGTGGCGAAGGAAACGGAGGCGTGATCTTCCCAGAGTCGCATTACGGACGTGATTCTCTAGTGGGAATCGGATTGTTCTTGACGCATTTGGCAAACAAAGGCATTAAAGCCTCTGAATTGCGTGCCAGCTATCCGGCGTATGTGATTTCCAAAAACAAAATCGAATTATCTGCCGACCTAAATGTTGATTTAATTCTAGCGACGGTCGCTGAAAAATACAAGAATGAGCAGGTGAATACGATCGATGGCGTGAAAATTGACT
>JBMSJH010000225.1:0-3199 GCA_049418705.1 Aquirufa sp. | reverse complement strand
TCAGCGCGTTTACCACCCGAACACCGACCGCCTTCTTTTTATGCTCATCATAGATGATGGAATGAGCAACCGAATGTGGTTTTAAGGTTAAATTTCCCGTGTTATAAGCCGCTGGCAAAGTCGCGGAATCACTGCTGAAATAGCCGCCATACGGACAACCGCGTTCGCAGAGGTTACGGTTTTGGCATTGACTTCTACCCACAGAAGTGTGGATTTTATCGGCTTGACTCAGATTCGCCGTGCGGGCGATGATGACGTGCCGATCGGGGTATTTTTGATTCACCACTTTCCCAAAATGCTTCTCCACACAAGACAGCTCATAGGGCTTGATGAAGTCCCCATCAGGTAAGGTTTCTAAGCCATCTTTATTGCCTGAAATTCCGACAAACTTCTCCACATAACTGTACCATGGCGCGATGTCTTTGTAGCGAATGGGCCAGTCGACCGCGAATCCATCGCGCTCGGGACCCGTGAAATCAAAGTCGCTCCAACGCTGCGTATGGCGTCCCCACAAAAGGGAACGTCCGCCCACTTGGTAGGCCTGTATCCAGTCGTATGGTTTATCTTGAATGTAGGGCTGCTCCCCGTCTTTGGTCAAAAAATGAGCCGTCGCCTCCGAAAAAATATAGTTTTTACTCGCGGTTTTATATTCCTTTTTCAACTCTAATGGCGCCTGCCCGCGGTGTGGTAAATCCCAAGGATTCGCTAAAGTGGTGGGGTAATCAACGACATGCTTTACATCTCTCCCGCGATCGAGTAATAAGGTTTTCAGGCCTTTCTCCGTGAGTTCTTTGGCAGACCATCCGCCGCTGATTCCGGATCCGATGACGATGGCGTCGAAGGTATGTTTGTCTTTAGATGTCATGATTTACATCCACAATTTCGTGAAATTTTTCGCAAAATGTGGAATCGCGATTTCCGGTTCCTGAATTTCAGGATGCCAAAGCTTCTCCCACTCAAAACTATAATACCCCTGATATCCTCCTGCCTTTAGTTCATGTAGCGCCTCTCTAACCGGCGAATTCCCCTCGCCTAAAAGCGTATATGTTTCCCCTTTCTCCGTTAATATGGCATCTTTAATGTGCGTGTGAAAAATGTATTTTTTCAAAGAAGCATACATTTGCTCCGGCGACTCTTTCGTGATCGACCACATATTAAAAAAGTCCCAAACCAACCCCACATTTGCGTGATTCGCAGACTGCATAATGTGCAAAAGCATATCGCTTTTAATGACTTTCCCGTGGGATTCTAGAAGCACTTTGACACCGCTCGTTTTCGCATAATCGCCTAATTCGCGCAAGCTGTTTATGATTGCATCGACTGTAGCATTTTCGTCCTGATCTTTTGGCAAATCGTTGGGGAAAACGCGCACAAAAGGGCAGTCTACTTGATGAGCGAGATCGATGAACTTCTTAGCTTCATCCAGATTTTTTTGCCTTTTCGATGGATCTAAAAAATGCAGGTTAGCAGATGAGCCTAAGTTGACTATTTTGATATTAGCGTCTGCCGCCTCTCTCTTAGTGCTCGCGATGTTTGAGCTTGAAAAAAGTGGATTCGAAGGAAGTTCTAAATCTCCTTTTATGCCCCTTATTTCAATACCTGCGTACTTATTTATTGCCGCATGCTGTAATACTTGTGAGAAATTCCAGGAGGGACAGCCTAGGGTCGAGAAGGATAATAACGGTTTAGCAGGAGCTGTGAAGTCTAGGGCCGAAAGGCCTAAAAAGCCTGTGCTTTGCTTCAGAAATTCTCTGCGATTGTTCATTTATTAGGTTTAGATGGATGAAATTTAATAAAATACGTTGGCTTTCTCTAACTTTGTTTTGATAAACAGATGGAGATGCTGAACTACCTAGATTTCACCCTTAAAGCGCGCTTGTTGAATAAGCAAGTGGTGGAACAAAATCTGATTGAATTAGGCGCTCATTTTCTTGGTATAGACAAGCAACATGATTTCTATTTTCAGACGGATAAAGGGAAATTAAAATACCGAAAAGGTACTTTAGGAACTTTGGTCACACATTACGAACGATTTTTAGTGGATAATTGCGAGAAAACTCAGGTTTATCGCTACGACCAAAATCCATCAGAGGAGTCAGTTAAACAACTTTATTTAACGCATGAGTTAGTCGGTGAAACTCAAAAAATTCGCACCCTTTATCAATTGGAAAATGTCACGTTTCATTTAGATGAATTGCCGGATGGGCAACTGTTTATTGAAGTAGAGGCGAAGGATTATGGACAGCAATTTTCAGAGGTTGATCTTCGGAATCAGTGCGCAAAACTGTTTAAAATTCTTGGAATCAGGGAGGAGGATGTTAGACAAACAGGGTATTTATAAGGCATGCATTAATCCCGGATCATAACTTGCTTACTTTTGGTGAAAATCTATGAAATTAAAAGGTGTTCTTTTCATTCTTTTCTGGGTTAGTTTCTCAGGCATTGCGCAGAAATTACCCGTAGAGGTCTATCGGTCTGCGGATTTAGTAGTCGTTCAAATTGCGCCAAATGCATTTGTGCATACTTCCTATTTACAAACGAATGATTTTGGGAAGGTGGCTTGCAATGGGATGATTGCGAGAGATGCCAACGAAGCGCTCGTTTTTGATACACCTACGAATGACAAGGGTGCGGATGAGCTAATTAACTTCATTGAAAAAAAGCTAAACTGTAAAATTAAGGCCGTGGTTCCCACGCATTTTCACGACGATTGTTTGGGAGGATTAGCGGCATTTCATGCGCATAAAATTCCTTCTTTTGGCAATAGTAAAACAATAGATCTAGCGAAAGCTAATCAGACGGCATATCCCCAAAATGGATTTACAGAAACAATTAAATTGAATGTGGGAGGAAAATTTGCAACCGCTACATTCCTAGGCGAGGGACATACAAAGGACAATGTAGTGGGCTATTTCCCGTCAGAGAATGTGTTGTTTGGCGGTTGTTTAATTAAAGAAATGCAAGCTACTAAAGGGTTTTTAGGCGATGCAAATGTGAAGGATTGGTCTGCTACAGTAAGGAAAGTGAAGCAAGCTTTTCCATCTGTTAAATTAGTTATACCCGGCCATGGGGAAGTTGGAGGCAAAGAGTTGTTAGATTACACGATTAACCTATTCAAGCATGAGTAAATCTCTTTTTCACGAATCCCTAAGCCACCCAGAACCACCTGCACATTTTTCCGTGTTGTTAAAAAGCCTTT
>JBMSJH010000224.1:0-3203 GCA_049418705.1 Aquirufa sp. | reverse complement strand
GGCAGTGTACAGTAGTCAGGAGAAAATAGATTAAAGAGTAAAGAGTAGAGATGGTATTTTAATCTCTACTCTTTTTTTTGTCTACTGACCACTGGCTACTGACCACTGACTACTGTATTTTCAAATACCTCGCAAAAAACTCAAACGTCCTTAACATCTGATCAATTCGTTGGCGGTTGTTACCTGAACGAGTCAATTCATGAGTACCGCCTGGGTGGCGAACATATTCTACCTCGCGACCTAATACCTTTAGACTTTTGTACAACATCTCACTTTGGATAACACCTGTTCGCAAGTCGTTTTCTCCGTGGAAAATAATCAGAGGTGTTTTGATGTTTTGAACATAAGAATAAGGAGATTCACGATCTAAAATCGCTTTCGTGGTTTTCTCCCAAGGATATCCTCCGAAATAGTTAGGCACTAAGCGCCAGGCATTTCCTTCTCCCATAAAGGTCGTCAATTCATAAACGCCACGTTGCGCACACGCTACTTTGAAACGATTCGTGTGTCCCACAATCCAAGCGACTAAATAACCGGCATAAGATCCACCTGTTACGGCTAATTGGGTCGTATCGGCCCATCCTTCTGCAATGGTTAAGTCTAAGGCTTTCATTACATCAGAAGTAGGTCCCGCACCCCAATCTTTCACATTAGCTGCTAAAAAGTCGGAGCCATATCCTCCAGAACCGCGAGGATTAGCGTAAACGATACCCATTCCTTTGGCTGCATAATACTGAAATTCATGCCACATGCTGGCTTCTCCCGTTCCCCACATGGCAGATGGACCGCCATTGATTTCTAAAACCAATGGATATTTATGTCCAGCGATATAGTTTGCGGGCTTCATTACCCAATAATCCACTTTCAAGCCTTTGGAATTCGTAAATGTGTGTTTTGTCGGTTTTACAATTTCTTTTGTTGCTAACCATTCCACATTCAAAGAAGTGAATCTTTTTTCGCCAGCAGCTGATTGTAAATAAATTTCGGATGGATTATCAATCCCTGTTTTGGCATAAACAAAACCCGTACTTGTTAGGTCAAAACCTAAAACTCCTTCGATAATGCTAGTAATTTGCTTTAGTTCTTTTGAATTTAAATCATAGCTAAACAATGGTGCCCCACCTTGATCTTGTGCTGTAAAGTAGAGTTTAGATTCATCTGAAGACCATTTAACTTGAGTGATCACCCGATCGAAAGGTATTTTAAACGACTTTGCCGGTTGACTTACCGAAATGACATTTAATGAGGCATTTTGTACTCCTGTAGAGGTAGCTTCTTGAAAAGCTAGCCACTTTTCAGAAGGAGAAAGAGTTAAATTAGACACCTTATAACCCTTCTTCTGATAAAGTACTTTGTTATTTAGGCCAATATAGGAATCCAAAACCTTGTCGGGATGTGAGATCGAATCCGCTGGAACGATGGCAAAAATACCCTGACTTGAAATCTCGAAATCCGACCAGCGTTGAAACGGATTATTCACTAATTCTGGTTTACCTGTTAAGGTCATTTTAAATATAGCGGGCAAAGGTAATTCAGAGGTTGTTGAGGCTTCTTCTTGAAAATTTAAGCGATTAATCACTTTCGCTTTTTTATCCACTTCATTCTGTGCTAAATATGCTCTAACTTCTTCAATAGAACCATTTGGATTCGCTTTGGCCTTCTTAGAAATCCCTAAAAGCATCGGTTTTTCCATAGTCCAAGAAGGAATCATGCCTTTCTTGTTATAAACTGAATCAACCAGGAATTCCTTTAAGGTAAAGGATGATTGAAAATAGATTCCCTTACCATCAGCAGACCAAATAGGATTAGACGCAGCAAACGGTACATTCGTAATCGCCTGCGGCTCCCCTCCTGCTAAATCTAATACATACACTTGTGATTTAGCGCCCATATCTCGCGTAAAAGCAATTTTAGAACCATCTGGGCTCCAAACAGGCGAAGCGATGGAATATTTACCAGAAGTTAATGCACGAGATTCACCTGTCAACAGGTTACCTAGGTATAAATGAGTTTGGTAAACAAAATCATTCTTCTTATCTGGATCATCTACAATCGAAGTGACCGTATAAATAAATTGATTTCCCTTCGGGGATACAAGCGGCTTTCCGGCCGTTTTGATTTTTAATAAGTCGGTAACTTGGATTTTCTCTTTTGGGCTTTGGCCTAAAACGCTAAATGCGAAAAGAAGTAGAAATAGGTGTTTCATAGATGAAATGTCTAGGTAAAAAAAATGCTCAGCATCCGGGGACACTGAGCATAAAAATACGAGTTAATTCGATTAAATCAATTTCAAGATTTCTTCACCAATAGCATCGGTTCCTAAAATCATCGATTTATCTGTTGTAGCATCCGCAATATCACCTGTACGGAAACCTTTCTTCAATACTTGATCTACTGCATTGATAACTACCTCTGATTCAGCTTTCATGCCAAAAGAAATATCTAATAATAGTGCTGCAGATAAAACAGAGGCCATTGGATTTGCTAATCCTTTTCCTGTAATATCGTGAGCAGAACCATGAATTGGCTCATAAACACCTGTTCCATCACCGATAGAAGCAGACGCTAACATACCCATAGAACCTGCAATCTGAGAAGCTTCATCCGTTAAGATATCACCGAATAAATTCGCTGTAACTACGACGTCAAAACGCTTTGGATCCTTGATTAACAACATCGCCGTTGCATCTACGAACTGGTATTCCACCGTTACATCAGGGTATTCTAAGGCTAACTTTTGAATTACTTCACGCCATAAACGGGATGATTCTAATACGTTCGCCTTATCTACTGAAACTAAATGCTTCTTACGAGTGCGAGCAGCTTCAAAAGCCTTGCGACCAATACGCTCCACTTCGTAACGGCTATATTCCGCCACGTCATAAGCTGTATCTCCATTATTCTTACGGCCTTTTTCTCCGAAATAAATATCCCCAGTCAATTCACGGAAGAACAATATATCCGCTCCTTTTAGAATTTCCGGCTTAATGCTAGAAGCGCTTAATAATTCATCAAACAATTTAATCGGGCGAAGATTCGCATAAAGACCTAATTCCTTACGCATTTTCAATAAACCTTGCTCAGGACGAACTTTCGCGGAAGGATCGTTATCGTATTTCGGATGGCCTACTGCGCCGAACAATACAGCATCAGATGCCTTCATTTTTTCTAATGTCTCCGCTGGTAAAGGATCTCCCGTTGCT
>JBMSJH010000223.1:0-3212 GCA_049418705.1 Aquirufa sp. | reverse complement strand
TGATTTGATCGATTAATTGATCCGTCAAACTGGCGATGACATCCATGCGCGTGGGGTTGTGCATCGCACGCATGTCGGTCTCTACTTGGCAAATTGAATAACGTTGTAAAAATTCTTCCACGGTCTCCTCCAGCAAGGTGTTTGATTGAATTCCTTTCACACAATGACTCGCATCCGACGCTGATTTTTTGACAATCAAGGCATGGCTGGGGAATTTAGCGGGCTCGAGGATATCCATCAGTTCTTCCACTGAACGGATGGTCCAGGTGTTATAATTGGTCGTTGTCTCGAGGGTCTTCACGACAAACTCCCAATCATTTTTCCGGTCCTGCAACAACAGGAGTTCTTCGTGGGCAGCTACAAAGGGATAGATGGGATGTGGTCCAAAGGACGCCTCGGACGCAATGGCCAAATCACAACCCGTTAAATCTATAGCTTTCTGACACTTCGCGCGTGCGGCATCGATGGGGGAAAGTAGTCGGTCAATTTCCCCGGAAAAAGTTCCGAGGGCATCGGTATCTAAATTGGGGGCAGTTGTAACCTTTAGGTTAAAAGCCTTCGAGAGGCGAGGGGCAATCACGCTTTCTTTGGCATGTTGGCTCGCCACCACCAAGGTTCTTCCCTGAAAAAACTGCATACTATCCATGGACGATCAACAAATACAGGGGCATACCGATGGTAATATTAAACGGGAAGGTGACCCCCAGGGCCATGGGAATATAGATTCCTGGGTCCGCTTTGGGAGCTACCAAACGCATGGCAGCAGGAACTGCAATGTAGGAGGCACTGGCAGCAAGGACCGCAAACACGAAACGGTTTGCCTCGTTACCCGTGATGTATTGGCTGAAATAGGCTGTCAGCACACCATTGATGAGAGGAATGAGCATTCCAAAACCAATTAAAAATAGGCCTTGTTTTCGAAAGGCGGAGAAGCGACTGGCGGCTACCATCCCCATGTCTAATAAATAGATGGCAAGAAATCCTTTAAAGATATCGGAGGTGAAGTGTTTTATACCCTCGGATTGATGGGAGTCAGAGATAAAGCCGATCAACAAGCTTCCGAAAATCATCAACACACTACCATTTGTTAGGGAGTGTTTTAGTGCGGAACGCCAGGGTGCTTTTTCGGATTTGATCGGGGAACGATCCGGAAACATATTCATTAAAATAACTCCCATGATGATGGCCGGAAATTCCATGGATGCCATCACGGCGACCATTTCGCCGCCTACTTGCAATTTATTCATTTCCAACAAAGCCACGGCGGTGACAAAGGTAACTGCACTCACAGAACCATAGGAGGACGCAATAGCACCGGCATCGAAGGAATTAAGCTTCGTTTTTAAGATAAAAAATGAATAGATCGGAATGAGCGTGGCTAAAAAGAGCCCAAATAACAAATGCGCAATAACCTCCATGGTAATACCCGTTACTGCCAATTCTGAGCCTCCATTAAATCCGATGGAAAAGAGTAAATAGAGAGCAATAAAGCTTTTTGAGGCGGAAGGAATTTCGAGGTCACTTTTGATGATTTTAGCAACGACCCCGAGAAGAAAAAATAAGAGGGTGGGATTTTTAAGATTAAATATAAGTAATTCGAAATTTGACATAAATGCAGGTTAATTGGGTTCTTGAAGGCACTTGATTAGGCTTAAACTCACGAAGATTAAAAGGCTAATCCCAAGTTTATCCAAAATGGGATTTTCCACTTGCAAGCAGGCTATTATGCCGAGAAATAAGGCCAAAAAGTGAAGCGTAATTTGAATTTTTCGCTTGGTTAAATGCATCAAGGTATATTTTTTACAAAGTAACGTGCCTCGATTAAATAATTTTTATTTAAGTTTATTATACGATACATCATGATTATTTATGAATTATACCCTAAATCAGTTACAGATCTATTTAAAGGTGGTGCAAACGTTGAGCATCACGAAGGCGGCGGAAGAGTTAAACCTTACCCAGCCAGCGGTTTCGATACAGGTGAAAAATTTTCAGGCTCAATTCGAAATTCCTTTAATTGAGATCATCGGGAAAAAGATTTATGTGACCGATTTTGGGTTGGAAATCGCCAAGTCTGCCGAAAGCATCATCGATCAGGTCTATGCCATCAATTACAAAACGATGGCTTTCAAAGATCAGCTCTTGGGTCGTTTGAAGATTTCGGTTGTTTCGACTGGCAAGTATGTGATGCCTTATTTCTTAACGGATTTCTTGAAATCGAATCCGGGTGTGGAAATCAGTTTTGATGTGACGAATCGTGAAAAAGTGATTCATAGTTTAGAGAATAATGAAGTAGATTTCAGTTTAATTTCTACCAATTTAGATAGTCCGAGTTTTGAATACATTGATATTTTGGAGAACCAATTATACTTAGTTGGCAATGTTCAAACAGCCGCCTTAAACCCCACTTTTTCTCCTCAGGCATTTACCAAAGAGTTACCGTTAATATTCCGAGAAAACGGTTCCGGAACCCGAAAAATTATGGAGGGATTCTTAAAGAAGAAGGGTATTCAAACCTTGAAAAAAATTGAATTGATGTCGAACGAAGCTGTTAAGCAAGCCATCATGGCGGGCTTAGGCTATTCGATTATGCCGATGTATGGGATCAAAAATGAAATAAAAAACGGCCAGTTGGCCATCATCCCTTACGATGGTTTACCCATTAAATCCTCTTGGAAGCTCGTTTGGCATAAAGAGAAAAGTCCCTCTCCTGTGGCCAATGCGTTCTTAAATTATGTCATGGAAGAAAAGGATGCCATTAGACAAAAACACTTTGAATAAATAAAGCCAGGCAAAACTGCCTGGCTTTAATGTACAACCCTTTTTCATTAATTAAATTACTCAAACGTAACCTGTCTGTTCATTGTTAACGTCACAAACTTAAACAGGCAAAATCATTAAAAAAAATTAATTTCGTTATGATAATTATAAACGAAATTTATATTTCTAGGCGCTCACACGTAAGGTCGTGCCTGTAATTTCAATCGATAATCTGCTCAATCCTTTCGGGGCAGGACCCTGCAATCGATCGCCCGCGGAATTAAATGTAGAGCCATGCGCCGCACATAAAAAGGATGATGTGGTTGCGTTGTATTCCACGGTCGCTCCTGCATGCGGGCAGACCGATGAAAAGGCCACAAAACTAGATGCTGTATTTCCTGTGGCCGTTCGAATGACGATAAAACCGCTCTTTGCCACGAAAGTATTGACCG
>JBMSJH010000222.1:0-3219 GCA_049418705.1 Aquirufa sp. | reverse complement strand
TGAAGTAATCAATCGCGAAGCGAATCAAATTAGCTAAGTGATCTTCCACTTCGGCTAACTCGTCTAATAAACGCTTCATTAATTCGTCTGCCTTGAAGCTGTCGAATTTAGAAATACGCTTGATACGGATTTCTAATAACTTTAAAATATCCTCTTCCGTAATCTCGCGGTAGAAATCTTTCTTATAAGGTTCTAAGCCTTTATCAACCGTTTGAATCACTAATTCGAAGGTTTCGCATTCTTCGATATCGCGGTAGATGCGGTTTTCGATGAATATTTTTTCCAAAGAGCTGAAGAGCACTTTTTCCATCAACTCCCCTTTGCGAATCTCTAATTCTTGGCGTAATAAGTCAACCGTTTGGTTCGTCGATACGCGTAAGATTTCCTGAACGCCCATGAAATGTGGCTTATCATCGATAATCACACAGGCATTGGGAGAAATGGATACTTCACAATCCGTAAAGGCATAAAGCGCGTCAATCGTCACGTCAGGTGAAATTCCCGGAGCTAATTGGATTTGAATCTCTACGTCTTTGGCCGTATTATCAATCACCTTCTTAATCTTGATCTTACCGGTATCATTTGCTTTAATGATCGAATCAATCAAAGAGGTGGTGGTAGTCGTATAAGGAATCTCGGTGATAACAAGCGTCTTCTTATCTAATTCATCGATTTTAGCGCGAATACGGATCTTTCCACCCCGTAAACCATCGTTATAATTCGAAGCATCCATCATTCCGCCTAATAGGAAATCGGGATATAATTCTACTTTCTTGTTATTTAAAATATCAATCGAAGCCTGAATAATTTCACAGAAATTATGCGGCATAATCTTCGTAGCTAAACCTACGGCAATTCCTTCTACACCTTGCGCTAATAATAAGGGGAATTTGATAGGCAAAGTAACCGGTTCGCGCTTACGACCATCGTAAGACATTTGCCATTCCGTGGTCTGGTTGTTGAAAACAACGTCATTAGCGAACTTAGATAAGCGAACCTCAATATAACGGGCAGCAGCAGCGCTATCTCCTGTACGGTTATCTCCCCAGTTACCTTGGCAATCGAATAGCAGGTCTTTTTGGCCTAGATTAACAATCGCATCATTGATGGACGCATCCCCGTGTGGGTGGTATTGCATCGTTTGTCCGATTACGTTTGCAACCTTATTGAAACGGCCATCGTCCATTTCCTTCAAAGCATGTAGGATACGACGTTGAACCGGCTTCAAGCCGTCTTCCACGGCTGGTACCGCACGCTCTAAAATAACGTAAGAAGCATATTCTAAGAACCAATTCTCATACATTCCTGCTACCGCAATCTGATTCTGTAGTGCGCCGTCCGCTGTTTCACTCATAGTTTATTTGCTATTATCTTCCTGGTGGAAAAGTTGGTACATAATTAAGGCTGTGGCTCCCCAAATCAAATTTCCTTCGTAGCTAAAGGAAGGACTTAGGATCTTTTGTCCATTGTAACTCACTTCATGAGGAAGTAGGTTAGCTGGATCTTGAAAGAATGACACAGGTATTTCAAAAATACGATTAATTTCTCTTTTATTTAAATCGTAGCTCAGCTTTTTATTGATGCGCACAGAAAAGGCGGTAATCCAATAATTAGAGACGTTTATCCAATGTTCTGTCACATAGTTGAGCGAAGCGGAATCGATCTCCACTCCTATTTCTTCCCAAACTTCCCGTGCTGCTGTCTCCCGTAAATCGGTATCCGTAGGATCCATCTTTCCACCTGGGAACGCCATTTGGCCACTGTGATGTCCGTCGTATTGATTTCGTTCTATGATGATAAGTTTAGGTTCTTCCTCTAGATCTTCTAAAATTATCGCAACAACGGCCGCGGGTTTCGCCTGTTCTTTTATTTCAGGCCGATTCAGGACTTCTTGCTGTAAGTGTTTGAAATGGGCAAAATCCAGCATGTTAGAATGAATTAGCAATGGCTTCCGCACATCGTATACCATCTAAGGCGGCTGACATGATTCCGCCAGCATAACCGCCTCCTTCTCCACAAGGATACAAGCCTTTTATCTGAGGATGTTCTAGGCTTTCTTTATCACGTGGTATTTTAACCGGTGACGAGGTACGACTCTCTAAACCTATGATTTGGCCTAAATTCGAAGAGAAACCGGGGATTTTTTTATTGAAATCTTGGAAACCTTGAGCTAAGGGTGCTGAAATGTAATCAGGCAAGAATTCGCGCATTTCGCCTGGCTCTAAGCCTGGCACATAAGAGGTCGGATGAGCAGATTTACTCGCTTTACCTTGGATAAAATCGAGGGTATATTGAGAAATCGCTTTTTGGGATCCTCCTACTAAAGTTCCTGCTTTTTGTTCGATCTCTTCCTGCATTTGCATACCTGCCAAAGCACCGAATTCCTTGTATCTCGCTAAATCTTGCTCCACAATGCTCACTACGATTCCCGAATTAGCATACTTCGAATCACGTCTGGATGGCGACATTCCATTCACTACCACTTGGTTAGGTGAAGTGGCAGAAGGGACAATAAAGCCACCTGGACACATGCAGAACGAGAAAACACCTCGTTGAATGCCTTCGAAATTACTTTGGGTGACCAAACTAAAACTGGCTGGCGGTAAAAATTCAGGGCGTTTTTTTACTTTGTATTGTGCTTGATCGATGAATGATTGCTGGTGTTCAATTCTGACCCCTATGGCGAAAGGTTTAGCTTCAATGGCTACCCCTTTGTCTTGTAATAATTGGAAAATATCACGAGCAGAATGTCCAGTGGCTAATAGTAATCGATCAGCTTGAAATTCTGCCTCATTCTGGCAGATAACACCTTTAATAGATTTATTTTCAATAATGAAATCAATCACCCGGTGATTAAAATGAACCTCACCGCCTGCAGCAATCACTGCGTCACGCATCGATGCGATAATTCCCGGTAATTTATTTGTACCGATGTGTGGATGAGCTTCAAATAAGATGTCGCTATTCGCACCATGGGCCACAAAGGTTTCTAAAACCCCTTTGATATCGCCTCTCTTCGTACTTCTCGTATAAAGTTTACCATCGGAATAGGTTCCTGCTCCACCCTCACCAAAGCAATAATTGGAATCAGGATCCACTAAATTGAAGCGGTTAATCGCAGCTAGATCTCTCCTACGTTCTCTGACGTCTTTACCTCGTTCGATGACGATGGGTTTAATTCCTTTCTTTACCAAGTCAATGGCTGCAAATAATCCTGCC
>JBMSJH010000221.1:0-3309 GCA_049418705.1 Aquirufa sp. | reverse complement strand
CCCTCATTCTGGGTATAGCCTTTTATCCTAAAATCAAGAAGACTTTTTTCTCTGCTGAAACCAAGGAGAAAGGGAAAGAGAAGGGCGGTCCTGGTGGAAAGGGCGGAAAGACGGCTGTCATTGTGACGGTGGTAAAATCGACGCGTTTGGACGATATGATTAGTTCGACGGGTTCTATTTTGCCAAACGAAGAAGTCGAAATTCGTTCAGAAATCGCTGGTCGCATCATTGCCTTGAACATTAAAGAGGGGGATGTTGTGGCGAAAGGCACAGTTTTACTTCGCATTAACGATGATGATTTGCAGGCTCGTCTACGCAAATTAGGCTTTAACAAGAAGCTAGCGGAAGATAACGAGGCACGCCAAAAAGTCTTATTACAAAAAGAAGCCATCTCGCAACGCGAATATGACATTGCGGTGAACTCGGTGAACACGATTTCGGCAGACATTGAAGATTTAAAAGCACAAATTCTAAAAACGACCTTGCGCGCTCCATTTGCGGGAAAAATTGGTTTCCGTTATGTGAGTTTAGGTAGTTACATTTCTCCAAGCACGCAAATTGCGACGTTGACGAACACGAATCCTGCGAAAATCGAATTTGCTATTCCAGCCAAATATGCCACGCAAGTTAGAAATGGTGGTACGATTGAATTTACTACGGAGAATGAGGAAAAGAATTACATCGGTCGTGTGTATGCGATCGACCCGAAGATCGACCCGCAAACAAGAACCTTGCAGATTAGAGCTCAAGCACCTAATCCGGGTAATGAATTAGTTCCTGGCGCTTTTGCTAAGGTGAATTTGATTCTAAAAACGAAAGGATCTGCCATCATGATCCCTACAGAAGCTGTGATTCCAGAAGCAAAAGGAAGCAAGGTGTATGTGGTGAAAAATGGCAAATCCATATCGACGAAAGTGACTTTGGGAACTCGTAGCGATAAAACGGTAGAAATTATAGATGGTCTGGCGATCGGAGATACCCTAATTACGAACGGTATCATTCAAGTGAAACCAGATGGCGAAGTAGAAATTAAAGAAGTCGTAAAATAAATCCAATATGGCATCTTTCTCAGAGATTAGCATAAAAAGACCGGTACTTGCGATAGTGATGTCCATCACGATCATTGTATTCGGTATCATCGGATACACTTACTTAGGTGTACGGGAATACCCCTCCGTGGATCCGCCGGTGGTGAACGTACAAACTTCCTATACGGGAGCGAACGCAGACATCATCGAATCCCAAATCACGGAACCCTTAGAAGAATCCATTAATGGTATCGCCGGCATTCGTACCCTTTCCAGTTCAAGTCGCGATGGCCGTTCGAGTATCACGGTAGAATTTGATCTTTCAGTGAATATTGAGGATGCTGCAAACGACGTTCGTGACCGCGTATCCCGTACCATGGGTCAGTTACCCAAAGACGTGGATCCACCTATCGTAGCAAAGGCAGACGCAGACGCGAGCCCTATTTACAATATTAATATCTTCTCCTCCACTAGAAACTTACTTTCTTTAAACGAACTAGCTACACGTAACGTAAAGGAGAAATTTCAAACAATCCCTGGGGTTAGTTCCGTACAAATGTGGGGCGAGCAGAAATACGCGATGCGTTTGCACATCGATCCGGAGCGCTTAGCCTCCTTTCGATTAACGGCACCAGATATTGTTTCGGCTTTAGCCAAGCAAAATATTGAGTTACCTTCCGGAAGTATCGAAGGAGCGACAACGGAATTAACGGTTCGTACACAAGGTCGTTTAACGACAGAAGAGGATTTCAATAATTTGATCATCAAAGAAGAGGGCGATCGATCTGTGAAATTTTCAGATGTGGGAAGAGCAGAGCTTTCCCCTGAAAACAACAAAACCTTCTTTAAACGTGATATGAAGCCGATGATCTCCATTGCCGTTATACCGCAACCAGGATCTAATCAAATTCAAATCGTAGATGCCATTCACAAAAAAGTAGAGCAAATACGTTTAACACTTCCAGCAGACGTCGAATTACAAGAAGGTTTCGACAATACAAAATATGTGCGTAAATCCATCGAGGAGGTGGAAGAAACCATCTTTACGGCCATTTTATTAGTAACGATTATCATCTTCTTGTTCTTACGTGACTGGAGATCGACCATCATTCCATTAACGGCTATTCCGGTCAGCTTAATCGGGGTATTCTTCTTCATGTATTTAGCCGGGTTCTCGATTAACGTATTGACCTTGTTAGGAATCGTACTTTCTATTGGTCTCGTCGTGGATGATGCGATTGTGGTTTTAGAAAATATATATACCAAAATCGAGGAGGGCTTAAGCCCTTGGGAAGCGGCCGTAGAAGGATCGAAAGAGATCTATTTCGCCGTTATTTCGACTACGGTAACCTTAGCGGCGGTATTCTTGCCCGTTATTTTCTTGCAAGGGATCACGGGACGCTTATTCCGGGAATTCGGAATTGTGGTAGCAGGATCGGTGATTATTTCGGCCTTCGTTTCGTTGACCTTAACGCCTATGTTGAGTTCTCGCTTATTGAAGGGAAGTCATTCAAAACCTTGGTTCTATACGGTAACGGAACCTTTCTTTGTGGCCTTGACAAAAGGATATGAAGATTCGCTAGCTGCCTTTATCAAGATTCGTTGGATGGCTTGGGTGATCATGATTACCTTATTTGGAATTATTTATGCCCTGTTTAAATTCGAAGCGATTCCTTCAGAATTAGCTCCTTTAGAGGATAGAGGCGGTCTTCGTGTGAACGCGGTGGCACCGGAAGGAGCTACTTTCGAATACATGTTGAATTATACCGATGAGATGGCAAAGTTTCTAATGACTGATATTCCAGCTAAGGAACGCTATGCAGTCTACTCGATTACTTCCCCTCCTTTTGGGAATGGCGGTTCGAATACAGGAACTATGCGGATTATTTTATCCGATCCAGAAGGCCGTAGAACGCAACAACAAATTGCGGAGCAGCTTCAGCCGAAGATTAAGAAATTCACCGGAGCACGAGCGACCTTGATTCAAGAACCTACCTTGTCTACTGGACAGCGTGGAGGTGGGGGCCTACCGGTCGCTTTTGTCATTCAAGCTTCGACTTTTGAAAGCTTAAAAAAGAATATTCCGCTGTTTATGGCTAAAGTTCGCGAGAGCTCGAAATTCGAAACAGCAGACGTGAACTTGAAGTTTACGAAACCAGAATTGCGCTTGGAAATCAACCGTGATAAAGCCCAAAACCTAGGCGTTTCCATCCAAGATGTGGCCACTACTTTGCAATTAGGCCTATCCGGTAGACGTTTTGGCTATTTCGTGATGGACGGA
>JBMSJH010000220.1:0-3318 GCA_049418705.1 Aquirufa sp. | reverse complement strand
TATGTCTACAGATAAGAAGCTCATCGTTTTATTGGGTCCGACGGCAAGTGGGAAAACAGCTTTAGCTGTAGAAATAGCCTGTGCTTTGGATGGTGAAATCATTTCTGCTGATTCCCGCCAAATCTATAAACGCCTAGACATCGGAACGGGCAAAGATCTAAAAGAGTATGGATTTATTCCTTATCACTTAATTGATAGCCACGAAATAGGAGAGGCTTTCTCGGTAGCTCATTTTCAAAAAGCTGCTTTTGATGCAATAAATGATGTTTTTTCCCGAGGGAAGCAGCCGATACTTTGCGGTGGAACCGGATTGTATATTGAATCATTATTGGCTAATTACCAATTCTCTCATGTGCCTCATTTTCTTTCTGAACCTTTGGATATTCAATTTCCTCATGTGGTGTTTGGGTTAAATCCATCGACGGATGAACGTAGAGAAAAGATTACGAAGCGGCTAAAAGCCAGGTTGCAAGAAGGAATGCTGGACGAGGTACAACAACTTTTGGTGGATGGCGTTCATCCGGAAGAATTGCGCTGGCTGGGTCTTGAATACAAATGGATGATCAATTACATTGAGGGACATATTGCTAAAGACGAATTTGAAAAGGGCTTAGAAACGGCTATTCATCAGTTTGCGAAACGTCAAATGACCTATTTTCGGAAAATGGAGCGTGCAGGAATCGAAATTAATTGGATTCCGGATACCCTTGATTTTCAGGCCAAAAGAGATTTTATCCTGAATTTTATCTAAATTTTTAGCTTAAGCTATTGCAAAATGTGGAAAAACGCCTTACTTTTGCAATCTCTTATGGAGACAGAGAGTTGGCAGAGTGGTCGATTGCGGCAGTCTTGAAAACTGTTGACTGTAACAGGTCCGGGGGTTCGAATCCCTCACTCTCTACCAGAGCGAAAAGCGAAACGAAAGTTTCGCTTTTTTTGTTTCAGGTCATTTAATTAAATTTAGGGATGAAATTATACCTTGTACCCACGCCTATTGGAAATTTAGAGGATATCACGTTGCGTGCGATTCGAATCTTAGGCGAAGTGGATGGTATATTAGCTGAAGACACGCGTAATTCAGGTCAATTACTGAAGCACCTGAATATCTCCAAACCCCTTTATTCTCATCACGCCCACAACGAACACACGGGTGTTCCGGGTGTTATCAAGATGTTGAAAGAGGGAAAATCATTAGCCTTAATCTCCGATGCAGGTACTCCTGGAATTTCTGATCCAGGATATCTATTAGTAAAGGCTTGTGTAGATAATGGAATCGAAGTCGAATCTTTACCTGGTGCAACAGCATTCGTTCCAGCCTTAGTCAATTCCGGTTTTCCTACGGATCGTTTCGTTTACGAAGGATTCTTGCCTCATAAAAAAGGCCGCCAAACACGCTGGAAAGCATTAGCTGAAGAGGAGCGTACTATCGTATTATATGAATCTCCTCACCGTTTAGTGAAGGCTTTGGAGCAAATAATCGAATTTATTTCACCGGAACGTCAGGTGATGGTAGGTCGAGAGTTGAGTAAAATGCACGAACAAATGGTTCGCGGTACTGCCACTGAAGTATTAGCTTATTTTACGGCCCATCCGGACAAAGTACGAGGAGAAATTGTTATCGTTATCGCAGGAAAATAGATGAAAAAGCTGTTTTTATTTTTATTAATGGCTTTTGCTGCAAAAGCCCAATTAAGCTCCAAAGCTGAAGTTGTTTTAGTAACCGTGGCTCCTGGAAAGGAATTGCATTCGGCTTTTGGCCATACGATTCTATGGGTTAATGATCCCACAAATGGGATTGATAGAGCCTATAGTTATGGTACTTTCGATTTTAAGACAGAGAATTTCTATCTCAAATTTTTAATGGGCACCTTGCCCTATACGATTTCTGTTCATTCCATGCAGGATGAATTTAATTATAATGCGCAATACGAGAAACGCGGAATGATTGCCCAAAAGCTGCAGCTCGATTCCCTTCAAAAAAATGCCATTTTTCAGGCTTTAGAGACGAATTTATTGCCTGAAAATAGAGAGTATGCCTATAAGTTCTTCTACGATAACTGTTCGACACGGATTCGTGACATGATTGAAAAGAATGCGCCGGGCAAATACCAATGGAATCAGAATCCATCACTCGAAGGTAAATCCTATCGGGATTGGATGAACAAGTATTTAGAGTCTAATTCTTGGGTGACTTTGGGGATGAATCTAGCCTTAGGAATTCCTTCAAATGTGAAGGCGAATGCTTCGCAAGCTTGTTATTTGCCAGATAATTTAGCCGCAGCGACGAATTTTGCACCTAAATTAGCTGCGAATCCAGTTAGTTTGTTCGACGGAGAAATAGCTCCGGAATCCGGTTTTGATTTCGCGGGACCTTATGTGATTTTAGGAATATTGACTCTGTTGATCGGATTCTTAAGCTTTAAGCAGGCGTTTCCCTACGCTGCAGATGTGGCTTTGTTTAGTCTGATCGGAATTCTTGCCTGGTTTGTTTTCTTTTTAGGTACAGCCACAAATCACGAAGTGATGGCCTGGAATCCAGCATCACTCATGTTATTCCCATTGAATTTCCCATTAGTCATCTGGTTTGCTAGAAATCCAATGAAATGGAAGACGTATTTGCAAGTCATTTCAGTACTATGTTTCGTGGGTCTTGTTTGGTCTGGACTGCAGTTTTTACCTATGGTTTTAGCAGGTTTACCTGTATTTATCCGTTTAGTTAGCTTATCCTTCATCAAAAAATAAATGCGTTACCTGTTCCTTTTTATCTCTTTCTGTAGTTTTTCACAGGAGGTTTTTAGTCCCCTTGTCCCACGGAAAGAGTTTCAGCCGTTGAAGATTGAGCGTGCGTTGAAAGCAGATGGGAACTTGGATGAAGTGGAGTGGTCTAACGCTCCTTCTTTAGGGATAGATTTTCAAGTGGAGCCTTTTCAAGGTAATAAGGCATCATTTTCCTCTCAGGTCAAGATGCTCTATAATCATCAATACCTGTATGTAGCAGCTATTTTAGGAGATACGGTAGGAAAAAATGGGTACCGAGCGCCGAACTTAAAACGCGATTACCAATTCGTTGAGAATGATCTATTTGGAATTGCTATTGATGGTTTTAATGATAAGCGTAATGCCATTGTATTACAGTCGAACGCCTATGGTGCTCAAAGAGACCTATTGGCGTTTGATGATAGACAATTTGACATAGATTGGGATGGCTTATTTCGCGTTAGAACGCATCGCTCGGATTCATCTTGGGTGGCTGAATTTGCGATTCCTTGGCAGACTTTACGTTACCCTAAAACCGATGGTGCTAAAGCGCAAGATTGG
>JBMSJH010000219.1:0-3323 GCA_049418705.1 Aquirufa sp. | reverse complement strand
ATAATGCGCGGCAGGAATTAATAAGACTTTGTAACTGCCACCAGTCTTGGTTTTAAAGGTCTTAGTAGGCGTAAGTATCATATCCGTCAACAAGTCATCTGATATATAATCCACCGAAAAACCTTTATTCTGCAATAGTTCAGCCCATTTCCCGAAAGACGTACTCTTCAACCACACCCGACTATTCGCATGTAGTTCGAGGGTATGCAATTTCCCTGAACCATTATTATCGTGCCACACATCTTCCATCGGAAAATACAAGAGTGCATCGCTATCCGTCTGATTCGCTTGCAACATCGTCTGCACATTTTCGATGTATTTATTCAAAGCGGGCATGGCCTCCCAAAAATGACTTTGGGGGTTAAAGTTCGTACTCGCATAAAACAACCAACCCGGCCACGCGATTTCCGGTGGAGAATAGGTCGCCCCATGAAAGAAGATGTGATTCACACCACCCACAAAAACTTGATCCAAAACCGGCTTCACCTGCGCAATCGAAACCTTAAAGTGATTCCCTAACCAAGTCGCTGTTTCAGCAGAAACCAATTTCTTTCCTGTCAAATTCGCGGCCGAACTTGCTAATTTTAGCGCCCGAATATCCGGTATCCCAAAGGTGGTCGAATCATATTCCGGATCCACCCGATAGCCTGGAATATCAAAAGGCTTAGATCCGAAAAACTCGGCCTCCGGAATATCCGCTGCCGCATATATGTCTAGCAAATTACCGGGCGAACCATGGGCTTGATTTCTAGAAGTAAAGCCCATCGAATTGATCCAATGATCGAATGGAAGGACAAAATTGCGCTGTAACAGGGTCGATATCGTCCGGTGGTAATCGGCGAAAATTTGGTTTTCCTCCTCCGATTCCGCCTTCTTCTTAGAAAGCACATCGAAGTGCTTCCGCAAATCGTAGCCGTTCAAACGTTGAAAAGCAGGGAATAAATTTGGGGTATAATTCCCGCCGTATACTTCGTAGGAATCGTTGTAAATCGCACGCAAAGGTGAATGCGCTTTCTTTAACAAAGGCACAAAGGTATGGCTGTATTTCGCAAAGGCCTTCATATCGAAGTGATCCATCACGAGGCCTTCGCCACCGGGAGCGGCGCGTTTGACTTTTTGGCCGGTTAGATCAGTAGAAAAAACGCCGTCTTTAAATTGGTATTTTTTAGCTGCCTCCTTCTCGGTGATAGAGGGCCCGCCCAAAGGCCAGCCAGTCCCCATCGTCATATCGATGCCGAGACCTAATCGTTTGGCTTCTTTTAAGGTGAAAAAGAATTTAGCTTGCCAGCCAGGACTTAAATAGTTTTGGAATAATGACTCTGAACCTTTTGCCCCGTAGATGGGGATGATGTGGAGACCACCGAAGCCGGCTTTTTTAAAATTCTCCAAATTATGTGTAATCCCCTTTTCTGTCACCGCACTTCCGGGCCACCACCAATAGGCCCAGGGTTTCGCCGTAGAAAAAACAGCAAGATCATCGGATGACCCTGCTGCTATAAATCTAGAGGCAAAAACCAGAAGGAGTAAAAAAAATCTTTTCATACCCCGAATTACGTATTTTTAAACAAAACGGCCTAACAAATTCTCTAAGTATTCTTGCTTACCAGAGATCTGAGCAGGTTCTCCCACTTCAACAGCGATTTTGTATAAATCTTCTAATTTCAATTTACCAGCCGTATAATCAGCTCCTTTACCCGAGTTAAAGCTAGCATAACGCTCTGCTTTCAAACGATCCATTTCGCCATGTTTGGCGATTTTTTCTGCGATCAATAAAGAACGGGCAATCGTATCCATACCACCGATGTGTGCATAGAATAAATCTTGCATATCTGTTGAATTACGGCGACGTTTTGCGTCAAAATTAATTCCACCACCCGCTAATCCACCTTGCTTTAAGATGATGGCCATTGCCTCCGCCCACTCGTAAATGTCCGTAGGGAATTGATCTGTATCCCAGCCATTTTGATTATCTCCGCGGTTTGCATCGATAGATGCTAACATACCTGCATCGGAAGCTACTTGGCATTCGTGTGCAAAAGTGTGTCCAGCTAAGGTTGCGTGGTTTACTTCTAAGTTTAGACCAAACTCACCTAATAAATCGAACTCACGTAAGAAACCGATCACCGTAGCTGCATCGTAATCGTATTGGTGTTTTGTAGGCTCACAAGGCTTAGGCTCAATAAAGAACTTCCCTTTGAAACCATTGCGGCGCGCATATTCTACGCAAGTATGTAACATACGAGCGAAGTTTTCACGCTCTAATTTCATGTTTGTATTTAACAAGCTCATGTAGCCCTCACGACCTCCCCAGAACACATAGCCTTCGCCACCTAAGGTAATCGTCGCATCGATTGCTCCTTTTAATTGAGCACCTGCGTGAGCTACTACTTCAAAGTTCGGGTTCGTCGAGGCACCGTTCATGTAACGCTCGTTTGAGAACAAGTTCGCCGTTCCCCACAAAAGCTTCACACCACTTTCTGCTTGTTTTTTGGCAAAAATATCCGTGATAAATTTCACGCGATCGCCGAATTCTTTCGGATCATTGTGGCCATCGATTGCATCCACATCGTGGAAACAATAGTAAGGCGCACCCATTTTCGTAATGAATTCAAAAGCTGCATCTGCCTTATCAGCCGCACGTTGACGCGCATCTGAAGCAACGTCCCATGGGTAATGATGTGTACCTGGACCAAAAGGATCCGCGCCATCACCGCAGAAAGAATGCCAATAGGCGATTGCAAAACGAAGGTGCTCCTTCATGCTCTTACCGGCAACTATGCGATTCTCGTCATAATAACGGAAAGCTAAAGGATTATCTGATTCTGCACCTTCAAATTTGATTTGACCAATGCCTTTGAAATATTCTTTTTGACCAATGATTACACTCATGATATATAATGCTTAATGATTTTGACTAGTAAAGGCCCAAAACTACATAATCTACCTATTATATACAAATTAAATTTAGCACAGATTAGCACAGCTACAAAAATCAAGAAAAATTCCTATTTTGCATAAAATAACCTTATTCAACATGCTTAAAAATCTACTAAAGCTTGTCGCGCTGACCCTCATTTTGTTACCCGCGAAAGCTCAAACCTCATTTAATGCCAATAATAGATTCGAACAATTAGAGTCGACTCTGCCTACGCCTAACTCTTACCGGACCGCAAGTGGTTCCCCAGGTAAGGACTATTGGCAACAACGCGCAGATTACGACATCAAGGTCGAATTAGATGACATCAATCGCAAAATCATTGGATCGGAGACGATCACGTATTACAATAATTCCCCAGACGATTTACCTTATTTGTGGATTCAGT
>JBMSJH010000218.1:0-3366 GCA_049418705.1 Aquirufa sp. | reverse complement strand
GGGACAGTGGGCAGTGGTCAGTATCCGGTAGCCAGAAATCGGTAGTCGGTAGTCCGGAGTATAGAGAATAGATAAGAGAGTATAGACTAGAGATTAAAGAGTAATGATAAAATCAAAAAGGGGGCGGAAGCCCCTTTTTTGATTTTAGAGTAGAGATTAGAGAGTAAAGAGAAGAGAGTAGAGATTAGAGAAAGTAGAAATAGAGTTGAATGTTAAATTCAAGAAATTATTGCGAAGCACAATTTCGGATTTAATATTCAACTCTTTTCTTATTATCTTGCACTAAAATAGACAACCCCTTCCATGGCGATCATTTCAACTAAATCAAAAAAGGACTTCTACCTGCACGTAGCGATTTTAGTGACGTTGTTTTTAGTACTCTTCTTTGGTTTCTTTTTCGTCTATTTACCTTGGAGCACGCACCACGGCGAAACTATCAAAGTTCCTAATTTGAAAGGGATGTCGATGGATAAGATGGAAGAGGCAGTGGATGCAAATAACCTAGAATACGAAATATCGGATTGCACATTTGTGGCTGATAAGCCGCCATTGACCATTTTGTCGCAATATCCATTGCCCAATGCGTTAGTGAAATCAGGTCGTAAAATCTATATTACGATCAATTCCGAGACCCCCCCTACGATTCGAATGCCTAATTTAATTGGTCTTTCAGTGCGTAGTGCGGAGCAGCAATTAGTGATTGCAGGTTTAAAGAAAGGAATTGTGCACCAGGTGAATGATCCACGATTGAAAGAGGTGATTGATATGCAGGCTTTAGGACGTAAAATAACGGCTGGAAGCAGCATTCCGAAGGGAACTGAGGTCGATTTGTATATCGGAAATGGAACGGCGGATGCAGAGATTGAATTGCCTGATTTGATTGGTAAGCCTTTAGATGAGGTGTCAATCATTTTAGCAGGAATGAATTTAAAATTAGGCAAAGTGACCTATGAGGCCAATAGCGATTTAGAAGCAGGAACTGTATTCAAACAAACATGTGCCACTTGTGATGGAACGAGTATTCATCCGGGTGATTCGATTGATGTTTGGGTGGTAGGTGACGGAAATAATTAATACGATGGATATTACAATAGAAGAATTAAAAGAACGCTTAGATAAAGGCGAAAAATTGAACTTGTTCGACGTGCGCGAAGAATATGAATTCGATGAGTTCAATATTGGTGCGACGTTGATCCCTTTGGGTGAATTACCGGATCGTTTGGACGAGATAGCTCATTTGAAAAATGAGGAGATTTTGATTCACTGCCGTTCTGGTGCGCGTTCAGGTCGTGCGAAAGACTATTTAACAGCCGAAGGCTACACGAATGTCCGTAATGTATTAGGCGGCATGATGGCTTGGCAAGCGGCAGGTTACTAAGATGACCGCGGCTGAATTCAAAGCTGATTTAACACAGGTAAACCTCCTAGATATAAGGACGCCCAGAGAGTGGGATGACTTTAATTTAGGAGGTTTTCACGTTCCATTGGATGTGCTATTGGGGCGCATCGATGAAATTTCTAGGGATAAAAACTGGGTACTTATCTGTTATAATGGGACGCAGAGTTTGATTGCTTTGCGTTTATTGAAGGCCAAAGGCTTCACTAATATCGACCACCTCGAAGGCGGCCTAGAAGCCTATTTAAGCCTCTAATTGCTTCAAAATCTCCACAAATGCCGTACTTGGATGTAGGTACGTATATGCATCTTGATTTCTAAACCAAGTCATCTGCTTCTTCGCATAATGCCGGTTATTGCGCTTTAATAAGCGAATCATTTCTTCCTCATCGTATTCACCACGCAGAAAACCATAAATCTCCTTATAACCTAGCGTTTTCAGTGCGTACAAATGCTGTTTATCTTCGAAAGCCTTCGCTTCTTCCATCAAACCAGCCGCTAACATTTGATCCATACGTAAATCAATACGCGCGTATAATTCTTCGCGCGGACGCTCTAAACAGATTTTGATGACTTGGAAAGGTCTGGCAGGCTTTTGGGCTAAACGAAATTCAGAATAGGGTTTCCCCGTAGAAAGGCAAACCTCTAAGGCGCGAATGACGCGTTGAGGGTTTTTGGCATCCACTTTCGCCGCATATTCCGGATCAAGGGACTTTAATTCAGTGAATAAGGCCCAAAGTCCCTCCTTCTTCAACCGATTATTCAGTAATTCCCGCAGGTCAAGATCTGCCTCAGGCATTTCATCTAATCCTTCTGTCAAAGCTTTGATATACAAACCCGAACCACCTGTGGCGATGACCACGTTGTGTTTTTGAAACAAATTTTCCAAAAGGGCTGTCGCCTCCCGCTCAAAATCCCCGGGTGAAAAATAATCCTCCACCGAATGCGAATCAATGAAATGGTGTTTCACCCCACCCTGCTCCTCTAAAGAAGGTTTTGCGGTACCGATGGCCAGTTCTTTGTAAAATTGACGGGAATCAGCGGAAATAATGTCCGTCTGTAGGTGCTTCGCTAAATCCACACAAAGTGCAGTCTTACCCACGGCAGTGGGCCCTACAATGACGAGCAATATTTTATCAGAAGACTTCAATTATCAATAGGTATTTTTCTTACCGTACCATTTACGACCTGAACTTGCTTTATCAAAAGAGCGAGCCGGTTTCGCGTCCTTAGCTGCTGCCGCAGGAGCACCTGGACGAGAGCCACCGCCAGTACGCGATTGACCCTGAGGCTTTTTCGCCGCTTTCTCCACATGTAAAACCTTCATCGGGTATTTATGCGCTTCCACGACTGGAATCTTCTTCCCGATTAATTTCTCAATGTCCTTCAAATACGCTTTCTCCTCAATATCACAGAAGGAAATAGCCGCTCCTTTTGCCCCTGCACGTCCTGTACGACCGATTCTGTGAACATAGGTTTCAGCAATATTCGATAATTCGAAGTTGACTACGTATTCTAATTCGTCAATATCAATTCCACGAGCGGCGATATCGGTAGCGACAAGTACACGCGTTGTTTGGGCTTTGAAGTTTTTCAAGGCTGTTTGGCGCGCATTTTGGGACTTATTTCCGTGAATCGCTTCTGCCTTAATACTTGCCTTCAATAACATTTTCACCACCTTGTCAGCGCCATGTTTCGTACGCGTAAAGACTAAGGCTGTTTTAATGGAAGTGTCTTGTAAGATGTCGAGCAATAAGTCGTTTTTATTTCCTTTATCAACGAAATAAACGGATTGATTGATGATCTCAACAGTAGAAGAAACCGGCGTAACAGAAACGGATGCGGGGTTTCTTAAAATGCTACCCGCTAATTTCACGATTTCAGGGGGCATCGTCGCCGAGAAAAATAGCGATTGACGCTTGTGCGGCAAAGCAGCTAATAATTTCTTCACATCGTGGATGAAACCCATG
>JBMSJH010000217.1:0-3411 GCA_049418705.1 Aquirufa sp. | reverse complement strand
ATGATCAATACTTTTTTTGCTGACTTAGGTAAAGAGGGTAATTGAGCAGAAAGACTAAAATCGAAGTCTTTTTCGTAGAACCCAATGCGAAGGTTTACTTTGATTTGTCTGCTTCTTGCATCGATTGACCTCTTTTCAATACGGTATTTCGTTGATTCTAAAAACGCCGCACCCATTTCAGCTGTCAGAAATTCAGCTAGTTTTTCAGGCGAATGGGCAATTTCTGGGCTAAGAACGAAATCTCTTTGGTCAATCATACAAGTATTTTGTGCAAATTTACGAATCTATTTTTACTATTTCGGATGAATAAGCTCGGCTCAGAAGTTTCCCCCTATTTATTGCAACATAAAAACAACCCAGTTCATTGGGAACCTTGGGGGCCTGAGGCTTTAGAGCGCGCTAAAAACGAGGATAAGCCCATTTTAGTCAGTATTGGCTATGCCGCTTGTCATTGGTGTCATGTGATGGAGCACGAATCATTTGAAAATGAGGAAGTTGCTTCTATTATGAATGCGTATTTTGTCAATATCAAGGTAGACCGAGAAGAACGCCCAGATGTGGATATGGTGTATATGGAGGCTTTGCATCAGATGGGATTAAATGGTGGATGGCCTTTGAATGTTTTTCTGATGCCAGACCAAAAACCTTTTTATGGGGGCACTTATTTTAAACGGGCTAATTGGATTCAACTATTGCATTCGATTCATAATGCCTTCAAGAATAACCGGGAAGAATTAGCTAAATCGGCTGATTGATTTGCTGATAGCCTATCTGAAAATGCCTCTTTCTTTGCTAATACGGATTTGAACGAGATTTCACTCGTCATTCCAGCTGCAGTCAATAAAATTAAGACCGCATTGGATCCCATATTCGGAGGTATTAACAAAGCGCCTAAATTTCCACTACCCTCTTTAATTCAGTTTTTATATACGCTTCCCGCTAGTCTTTCCGTAGAATTAGGAGTGCCTGTTTTAGCTCAAACCTGGTTAGAAAAGATGGCACAAGGTGGTATTTATGATGCAGTGGGCGGAGGTTTTTCGCGCTATTCAGTCGATTCAGAGTGGTTTTGCCCTCATTTTGAAAAGATGCTTTACGACAATGCGCAATTGCTTTCTGCCTATACAAAAGCCTATAAAAGAGAGCGAAATCCACTCTATCAAGAGGTGGTATTTGATACGATTGATTTTTTGAAATGGGAATTATTGTCGCCTAAAGGACTTTATTATTCTTCTTTAGATGCTGATTCAGAAGGTGTAGAAGGTTTATTTTATACTTGGACTTACGAGGAATTAGCGGCATTAAAGAATGAAGATTTCTTGAAGACATACGCTATCACTAAACACGGCAATTGGGAAGAAGGACGTAATATTTTGTTTAAATCGAGCCCCGTTTTGAATGCGTATTTTAAGAAAGAGATGGCGCAGTTAATGGATTGGAGAAAATTAAGAGTACGTCCAGGGACGGATACAAAAGAGATATTAGTTTGGAATGCCCAGTTAGTGAGTTCTTTTTTAGAGGCTTATCAGGTATTTGGTCGCCCAGAGGATCTAAGTTCAGCTATAGAGTTAATAAATGCTATTGAAGTAGAATTTAAGTCTGGTTCTATTTGGCTTCATCAAGCCTCCTATGCGAAAGAACCTATATATGCCTTTTTGGATGATTTATCCGCTTTATCTCTAGCCTACATTCAAATCTATCTTCAATTAAAGGATTCCACCTATTTAGCGAAGGCGGAAGCTATTTTAGTGCAAATTCAACAAGATTTTAGCCATAAAGAATTAGCGCTTTACGCCTATCGTTCGAAGAAAGCTGATTTTTTAATCGCAGAAAAAGTAGAGGTCATGGATTCGGTGATGCCTTCTTCTAATTCGATGTTATGTGAATCCTTTTTGTGGATGGGAATTTTAAGCAATAAGGCGGAATTTACGGTGGAAGGCCGTGAAATGTTATCCCAAATCTTAGATAGAGCCATCGCTCATCCCGCCTATTTTGCTAATTGGTTACGCGTCTATTCGGATTGGGTGGAACATCCGAAAGCTCTGCTGAAATATGGGGGTTCCGTTGAAGGTTTAGCCGAATTTGACTGGTGTATTGATAAAGATCAGCTCGTTTTTATTCCTTACGAAGGTATGGAGGGCTATTTATTGTGTATCGGCGATTATTGCTTCTCCCCTGTTAAATCTTTGGAAGAAGTGGATAAACAATTAGCTACACTTATTTAATTCGATCTGGATTCTCTGTAACAAAGGCTCCCCAGCCCTTCTTTGTCCCCTTGATCGTGGAGCTAATGTTTTTGTTGTGGAAATGATGGCAGATGGCAATACCGAGTGCATCCGTGGCATCGTGTAATTTGGCATCTAATTTTATATTGGCAATGATTTCAACCATTTTAGCCACTTGCTCCTTCGAAGCATTCCCATTTCCGGTAACCGATTGTTTGATTTTTTTAGGTTCGTATTCGGCTATGGGTATTGATTTGGAAAAGGCCAAAGACATCACCATCCCTTGAACACGGCCTAATTTGAGCATTGACTGCACATTTTTGCCAAAGAAAGGCGATTCAATTGCTATCTCATCTGGTAAAAACTCTTCAATGATTCCCAGAACACGCTCGTGAATCTTCAAAAATTTAGCTCCCTGAGTCGTGTATTTGGTCAAGTTTAATACGCCATATTGTAATATGGTGACCTTGTCTTGATTAATGCGCAATAAACCGTAACCTAGGAATCGCGTCCCTGGGTCGATGCCTAAGATTATTTTTTCTGAAGTGGAAGTGTTAATTTGCGTCATTAAATCAGCTCATGTTTATTCATCAAATTCCGTCGTTCATTCCTTCTCTTTTTCCCCGTTTTACGTGGTCAAAGGACTCTGAACGTCAGATCTATTTAACCTTTGATGATGGACCAACTCCTGAAATTACGGATTTTGTGTTAGAATGCTTAGCAGAATACAATGCGAAAGCTACTTTTTTCTGTATTGGTAAGAACGCAGCAGCACATCCTACTCTACTGGATCGAATTAAATCGGAAGGTCATAGCATTGGAAATCACACCATGAACCATCTAAATGCCTGGTCTGTCGATTTTAATGCTTATCAAGCAGATGTGGAAGCATGTGAGGCAGTTTTCCAAAAACAAGGCATCCAATCTATCGGTTTCCGTCCCCCTTATGGTCGAATCACTAGAAAAATGTATAAAGACATTCCCAACATCATTTTATGGTCTGTCTTAACAGGTGATTATAATGCCTCATTGAACTCTGAAGCTATACTTCAATCTGTATTACCCCTTTTAAAACCTGGGGCCATTGTTGTATTTCATGACAGTGTAAAAGCCGCTCCGCATTTGAAAGCCATTTTACCTGCTATTTTAGCGCATTCTTCAACAGTAAATGTACGTGATGCAACAAGTC
>JBMSJH010000216.1:0-3439 GCA_049418705.1 Aquirufa sp. | reverse complement strand
GATCGTTCCCTTGCGGTAAACTGGCTCAGTTACATCTGGCCCAATGTACGAATACGCCACCGTCATCGCACCTTCAGCTAATACGCCAGCGTTCAACAAAGCATCTGTCCACATCTTCCAATCTTCCCCACCCATTACTTGAACCGTGTTCGCAATATCTTCATCGCTGCAAGGTGTAATCGTCACTTCAGAAACAATTCCCGTGTGGAAATCCACCGTTTTATCCGAGAACGTATCTCCGATAGGCTTCAAAACCGAACGGTGCAACACACCTGTCACCGGATGCTGTCGAACTGGGGAAGCTAAGCTGTAGATCACTAAATCTATTTGGCCTAAATCCGCCTTGATTAAATCGATCGTTTGTTTTTTCACTTCATTCGAGAACGCGTCACCGTTAATGCTCTTCGCATAAAGACCCGCTTTCTTTGCTTGCGCTTGAAACGCTAAACTATTATAATAGCCCGGAGAGGCTGTTTTCCCTTCTGCTGGCGCTTTCTCAAAGAAAACACCGATCGTCGCCGCATTCGAACCAAATGCACTTGTAATGCGAGAAGCTAAACCAAAACCGGTAGAGGCTCCTATCACCAACACCTTTTTAGGGCCATCGATGGCTCCCTTTGATTTAACGTAGTTAATTTGATTTATGACACTTTGCTCACATCCTTTCGGGTGGGAAGTCAAACAGATAAACCCTCTCATTCTCGGTTCGATAATCATACGTGCGCTTGTTTTGTTTACACAAAGATAAATTTCTTCGCCTACATCTGCAATTAATGTTCAAAATGTGTTTTTAAACAATTTATAGTCTGACTAGTTAGGTGTAAAAATAAATCTGCCATGAAAAGAAAAGAATTCATCAACGTCCTATCTGGAGGAATCGCCGCTACCTGTGTCAGCTGCCTTGTGGCCGCTTGTTCGAAAGACGATTCGAGCGGAGGAAATATCACTCCTAATCCAGGAGGTGGAGGAGTGGGCACTAATTCCGTCACAGTAAATTTAGATTCCGAACTAAAATCTGTTAACGATTTCGTAGCTAAAAGCGGTGTCATTGTCATCCGCAAAGCCAGTGGAAATACGCCAGCTAGCTTTCTAGCCCTTTCTTCGGTTTGTCCTCACGCGGGTGCCACGGTGGAATACAATAACGGACAGTCGACCTTCTTTTGTGCTGCTCATGGTTCCGCTTTTGCTGCTGATGGCGCTGTGACGCAAGGCCCTGCGACGAAAGGTTTGACGAAATTGAATGTGGAGGTGACGGGTGCGACTTTGAGTGTGAAGGCGTAAGTTTGATTTAGGCCACGGGCACTGTATGGCTATTTGAGCCTTGTTTAAAGGAAAATCGGCGTAAGTATTGCAAGGCGTTTTCGCATATTGACACTTTCTGTCAATACCTGAAAATCGTTTGTACAGCTCTCGCGAAATTCTAGCAAATGGCGAACAGTGCCCCTGCGCCACGATTTACAACACACCGCGCGACACAAAATCCATAATCTCCGAAGCAACCGCCTCTTTCGACTGAAGCGGAATCAATTTCTTTTCCCCAGAAGCAGCAAAAACCGTCACCTGATTCGTATCTACTCCGAAGCCAGCACCCGCGTCTTTTAGCGAATTCAACACGATGAAATCCGTATTTTTCGATTTCATTTTCGCCAGAGCATTCGCCTCCTCGTTTTCAGTTTCTAATGCGAACCCTACCAGTAGTTGATGAGGCTTTTTTACTGCCCCCAAAGCCGCTAAGATATCCGTCGTTTTTTCTAAAACCACCGAAGTCGTCGCATCGGATTTTTTAATTTTTTCAGAAGCCTGAACAGCCGGACGATAATCGGCCACAGCAGCCGCCATGATCAACAGATCAGCCGAAGCAAAATGAACCAAACAAGCCGATTCCATTTCTGCAGCAGACCTCACGTCCACCACCTTAATTCCCCGAAGACGATTAGAAACTTGCAATGGCCCCGCAATTAAGGTGACATCAGCCCCTTGAAGATAATAGGCCTCCGCCAGGCTAAGACCCATTTTCCCCGTAGAAAAGTTGGAAATATAACGCACCGGGTCAATTAGTTCGACCGTAGGCCCCGCCGTAATGACTATTTTTTTCCCTGCGAAAGAAGACTCTCTAAACGTGTGAGAAGTCAAATGCTGGACAATTTCCTCTGGCTCCATCATGCGCCCTTGGCCTACTAATCCGCTGGCAAGTTCCCCAGAATTACCCTCTAAAACCGTCACACCATCTCCTCTCAAAGTGGAAATAGAACGCTGGGTAGCTGGATGCAAGAACATATCTTCGTCCATTGCAGGAGCCACGATAACCGGACAGCGCGCGGATAAATACGTAGCTAAAAGCACATTATCACACAAACCCTGCGCCATCTTAGCGAGTGTGTTGCAGCTGGCAGGTGCGATGATAAATACATCTCCCCACAGGCCTAATTCCACATGGTTATTCCAAACATTCTCTTCCTGAAATTCCACCCACACTGGATGCTTCGAAAAAGTGGAGAGCACTAAGGGCGACACAAAATCAAGGGCCGCTTTCGTTAGCACCACACGAACTTCTGCGCCTTCTTTTTTTAATAAACGAACGAGCTGAATCGACTTATAGGCAGCAATGCTGGCTGAAATTCCGAGTATTATTTTTTTCCCTTGGAGCGACATGGATGGAATATTTTGGCCAAAATTATGGTAATTTTACCCATTAACATAATGAATTGAAACAATTTCAAAAGACCAGCGAGCTTCAAAGCTACCTAAAATCGTCCGGTAAATCTATTGGATTTGTCCCTACGATGGGAGCTTTGCACGAAGGGCATTTGGCCTTAATTAAAGCATCAAAAAAGGACTGCGAAATAACAGTTTGCAGCATTTTCGTCAATCCGACTCAGTTTAACGACCCGACGGATTTTGAAAAATACCCGGTTACATTAGCCGCGGATCTAGAAAAATTAGAGGCCGAAGGATGTGATGTCGTATTCGTTCCCTCGGTATCTGAGATGTATCCATCCGGCACAGCTCAGTTAAAACACTACGACTTAGGATTCATTGAGACTATTTTAGAAGGCAAATATCGCCCTGGACATTTCCAAGGGGTATGCGTTGTCGTCGATTTATTACTCCAAGCGGTGCAACCCCACAAATTATTCATGGGGGAGAAGGACTACCAACAAATCGCTGTGGTGCGCAAGATGCTGGAGCTTACGAATTCCTCGGTCGAATTAGTGAAATGCCCGACGGTCAGATCGAGCGAAGGCCTAGCGCTGAGTAGCAGAAATGCCCGTTTAACAGAGGAACAAAAAGAGCAAGCGTTAGCTATTTACAGGGGATTTGGCCTATCTTCTGAAACTGAATTCAAACAATCGCTGCTTGAAAACGGTTTTGAATCCATTGATTATGTGGCCTGTGTAGATCCAAAAACCTTACAAGATAAACCGGTAGGCGAGAAGCC
>JBMSJH010000215.1:0-3452 GCA_049418705.1 Aquirufa sp. | reverse complement strand
CCGACGGAAACCTTAACACCTGCACAGGCGAGGAATTTTGGCTATGTGTTAGCAGTCATTGCCATCGGGCTTTTAAGCTATTTTACCTGGAAAGCGGCCTTAGTAGGTTTGCTGTCTTATATTTTATACGGCTATGTTTATACTCCATTAAAGCGAGTGGGACCTATTTCCGTATTTGTGGGCGCTTTTCCAGGAGCCTTCCCTCCCATGATCGGTTGGGTAGCGGCGACAGGACATTTTGGCTGGGAGCCGGGCATCCTTTTTGCGATTCAATTTTTCTGGCAGTTCCCTCACTTCTGGGCGATTGCATGGGTGGCGGATGCTGATTACCGCAAGGCTGGATTTAAGATGTTACCAAATGATGGAAAGAAAGACATTAAGACGGCTTTCACCATCATGATCTATACGCTCTTTTTAGTGCCTTTGGGATTTGTGCCGTATTTACTGCACATCACCGGAATTCAATCAGCCATTATTACGGTGGTCGCTGGAATTCTATTTTTATGCCAAACCTTCTACCTCATGATGCGCCCTACAGACAAGGCCGCAAAGTGGATGATGTTTGGTTCGTTTTTCTATTTAATCATCATACAAATTGCCTTATTATTTGATAAAGTTTAAACCATGAACGCACAACAAAATGCGATCGAACCGGCAGAAACCCGTTCGGTCAATCCAAGAATTTTTACGATGTGGTTATTTATCGTATCCATCATCATGCTATTTGCCGCCTTTACCTCGGCTTATTTAGTGAGAAAAGCGGAAGGAAACTGGGTGGAATTTGAGATGCCTAGTTTATTTAGCTACAGTACGGGTGTATTAATTTTGAGTAGTATTTCGATGCATTACTCACTTTTAGCTGCAAAAAAAGACCAATTTAATGCACTTCGAATGAGTATTTCTATTACTTTTGTGCTCGGATTACTCTTTTTAGTAATGCAATTTTACGGTTGGATCCAATTAGTGGAGATGAACGTTTATTTTGTTGGTAATCCATCTGGTTCTTTTGTGTATGTTTTATCAGGTTTACACGGTTTACACCTTGTATCAGGCCTAATCGTTCTAATCTTTGCACTGGTGGCAGCTTTTAGATTGAAGATAAACGCAAAGCAATTGACTCAGATTAAGATTTGCGCCACGTATTGGCATTTTTTGGATGCTTTGTGGCTTTATTTATTTGTATTTTTATTGATTAACAATTAAGCTTTTACCTATGTCAGTAGCACACGCTGCCCCAGCGGTTCCAGAAAATTTAACATGGCAAGGTGGTTCTGAACCACTTAAGGCGAGTTATGGAAAATTGATGATGTGGTTCTTCCTTTTATCGGATACCTTCACATTCTCAGCCCTTTTGATCACGTACGGAATGATTCGTTTTAGCCAACCAGCTTGGGAAGGCGCTCCTCACGATTTCTATTTCTCTACAACTCACTGGCCTATTCCAGAAAAAGTTTTTGAAGCAGTACCGTTCTTACACGGTATGTCATTGCCTTTAGTATTCGTAGGTATCATGACCTTCATTTTGATTGCATCGTCTGTAACGATGGTATTAGCTGTAGAAGCTGGACACCGTGGTGACCGTAAGGATGTAGAGAAGTGGATGCTTTGGACGATTGTAGGTGGTTTTACTTTCTTAGGTTCTCAAGCTTGGGAGTGGACGCACTTTATCCACGGACCAGAAGATTTATCTTTAGCAGCTAAGCAAATCATTGATGGTGTTAGCACGCCTATCGAAGGAGCGAACTTAGTTCGTAATCCATACGGCCCTCCAGCTTTCGCTGACTTATTCTTCTTCATTACAGGTTTCCACGGAACACACGTATTCTCTGGAGTTATCTTGAACATCTTGATTTTCTTCAACGCAGCTACGGGTGTGTATGAGCGCAGAGGTCACTATGAAATGGTAGAGAAAGTAGGTTTATACTGGCACTTTGTCGATTTAGTTTGGGTATTCGTATTTACCTTCTTCTATTTAGTTTAATCTTTTAATTGATTTATATATGGCTTCGCACGCAGCACACGGAACCTCAGAAAAAGAAATTCCAGCTCCTAATACAGGCGCGATTTGGAAAACATTTTGGATATTATTGATCTTAACTGCCATTGAATTCGTGATTGCTTTCACGATGCCTGCTAACACCTTACGTGTAGCGATCTTCTGTGGTATGACTATCGTTAAAGCATTCTATATCGTAGGTGAATTCATGCACTTAAAGCATGAAGTTAAGTCTTTGATTTGGATGGTTTTGATTCCTACTATTTTCGTAGTTTGGTTATTAGTAGCCTTGATCTACGAAGGTGGTCACTTATATTGATTTTAATTTCCTTCTTGGATAATGTATAAAAAGACAGGCATATTATTTCTCGTATTAATATTGCCTGTCTTTATTTATTTAGGGCTGAAGGCATTTGGGACTAATCATTTTAGCCTTCCCCGCTACATCCCAGCCATTGATTCGACTACGGGAGAAATCAAAATGGCGAAGCGATTGAATCCTCGCTGGAATGAGTCAGAGATGGATACCGTCTTCCAAACTATTCCCGACTTCAGTTTAACAGATGAAAGTGGAAAAGTCTTTTCCGCGAAAAGCCTGCAAGGCAAAATCTATGTGACTAGCTTTTTCTTCACGCGTTGCGGAACGATCTGCCCGAAGATCACTTCTCAATTAAGCCGAGTACAAGACACTTTTCTGAGTGATCCAGAGGTACAATTACTTTCAATCTCGGTAGATCCGAAATTCGATCAGCCCGAAAAATTAGCAATGTACGCGAAACGCTTCGATGCGAATAAGGGTCAGTGGCATTTTTTAACGGGGGAGAAAAAAATGATTTACCCTTTAGTTCTGAAAGGATTTCATGTTCCGCTAGCCGATGCCTCAGAATATGATGCCGCAATTAAGAATCCCGACGAAACATTTATCCACTCAGAGCGGTTAGTATTAGTAGACAAAGAGGGAATCATTCGTGGTTTCTACGATGGGACAGATAAAAAAGAAGTAGACAGATTACTGGTAGAGATAAAAGTCTTGAAAAATATTTATTCAACAGATGGAAGCAACTAAGAAAAACGATCAATTAATTAATGTGTTGTCGGTAGCGATTCCGGTGGCCGTGGCGGTTTTGATTGGTATTCAAACCAAAATCTCCCTAGGTGAATGGACGAAAGTATTACCTCATGTCATCGGCTTATTGAATTCAACGACTGCCTTGAGTTTAGTGATTGGGTTGATCGGCGTTAAAAGTGGAAACATCGGTTTACACCGCAAGGCGATGGGTGCTGCATTCGTGCAAGGCGCTTTATTCTTAGTGTTGTATATTCTTTACCACATTTCTAATCCCTCTACTCCCTTTGGTGGCGAAGGTTGGATCCGTCCGGTGTATTATTTCTTATTGATTTCACACATCCTTCTTTCGATCGGTGTAGTTCTGTTAGTATTGAAAGCGATTTATTA
>JBMSJH010000214.1:0-3473 GCA_049418705.1 Aquirufa sp. | reverse complement strand
GGGGCATTAAAAAGTAGCCGGATCCGGACAATTTTCCGCGTAAAAAGCTACGTCTCGTTGGGAACAAACTCCGGGGTAATCCCCGTGAAATCCTTGCATATCGCGGATGAGTTGGAAATGCAGATGCGGGGGCCATCCACCATTTTCATGCGGCTCTCCCAGGTGGCAAATAACCTGTCCTTCGGATATAGGCATTCCTTCAGAAAGACCTTCCAGATCCGTAGAAGCCAAGTGCCCATACAAACTATAAATTCCCAAAGCGGGATGGTGTAAAATGATCGTAGGTCCATAATTCCCAGAACCAGGGTTGACCTGAAAACTGTGCACCACGCCATCCGCCACCGCGAAAACAGGTGTTCCTGCAGCCGTCCAAAAATCAATACCTAAATGGATGTTCCTAAAATCTGCGGAGGCCGTGGCGAAATTTTCGTGGGCCTCATAAATGACCCGGTGTTCGAGGTAGCCGCCAACACCGATTTTGGCCCCTAAATTCTGGTCAATATACGCGCAAAAGGACGCTATATCCCCGAAAATAGCCGGATTCAAGTCCTTATTCGAAGCACTGAGATCTAGCGCAAGGCTATTCAAAGGCGTAAGCGGTTCAGAAAACAGGCGATGAATCATTCTTGAATTTATTTGCTTAAATTTAATCAAAGATAAATAATGCGCCTTCTAACCTTACTTTTTCTTACGCCCTTTTTCGTGCTTGCCCAGCAGAAATTTCAATTGACGGGATCTGTGACGGAAAATGGAACGACCATCATCCCGGGTGCCAGCATTTTCATTGAGGGAACCACGATGGGAACGCAGTCGGATGCAGAAGGTCACTATGTGCTGAAAAATATTCCGGCGGGCCGTCACCGTTTAGTCGCTTCGATGGTGGGTTATCAGCCTAAAATGGTACTTATCGATTTCCCTGGCAACACCAAAGTTTTGAATTTTACTTTAGAAGAAGATAATAAAACCTTAGACGAAGTTCGGGTGGTGGGAACCCAGGACAAAAAATGGGAGAAGCAATTTAGAGCTTTCGAAAAGGGTTTTTTAGGGGAAAGTTTTAATCACAAAGAGGTCAATATCACGAACAAAGAAGTCGTAGATTTTACGGAGTCTGAAGATGCTTTTAGCGCCAAAGCCTCACAACCTTTGCAGATCATCAACAAGTCGCTGGGCTATAAGGTGACGTATTTTATGGACAATTTTGAAAAAACGAATAGCTTGACTTCGTTCAAAGGCCTCGCGAGTTTTGAGAAATTAGTGCCGGAAGATGCGAAGCAAGAGCGGAGATGGAAGCGAAATAGGGAAGAGGCCTACGAGGGATCCATGAAGCATTTTCTGAAAACATTAGTGGAGAATCGTCTCGAGGAAGAAGGCTTTAACGCCTATTTATTGAAACCGGAATATCTGAATAATTTACGGAGAGGGCTGTTTTTTGACCGAAATAATGAACGGCATGTGGCCTTTAAACCCACAGATTTAATTGGAATTACTACGCCAGAGGGATTGATTCATTTAGAATGGAAAATCCCCATGGAAATCGTGTATAATCGAAAGCGGGTAGCGCGCCCTATCTTTATGGACGCCCCCTATCCCTACACGATTTTGATCCCCAAAGGACCTATTCAGGTTACGAGCGCAGGGGATTTAATGAATCCTTATTCCATCGAAATGCGGGGCGAAATGGGGAAAATAGGGATGGCAGATTTATTGCCTTTGGACTTTGATATAAGTCAACCCTAGCCTATTCATCATCCGAATGGGGCGGCAGGTCGATTCCTTACATCACTAAATACTATTTCTCTACCTTTACGTTTAGGTAAAAAATCAATCCTATGCGTCATTATTCCCTGCTTCTATCTCTTCTTCTTTTCAGCTGTAAAGACGCGCTCGACACGGCCGTAACGGCGGATCCCTATACCGAGATTAAAAAAGCCTTATCGATTGATCCGGCGGCCTTAGAAAATTATGCGGCACAGGGGAAACCCGCCTACGTGAATAAGGACAATACCGCGGCGAATCCGATTACCGATAAGACGGCGTCTTTAGGCCGGGTTTTATTTTATGATAAAAATCTGAGTACGAATAATACGATTGCGTGCGCGAGCTGTCACAAACAGGAATTCGCATTTGGCGATACAGCGACGACGAGTTTAGGCGTGGAAAATGGGCGAACGGTGCGGCATTCAATGCGTTTGATTAATACGCGTTATGCGATTGAGACGAAGTTTTTTTGGAATGAGCGCGCTGCCAGCTTAGAGGCCCAGACGACGATGCCTATTGTGGATCATTTAGAGATGGGTTTTAGTGGCCAAACAGGTCGCGGCAACCTAACTTCGCTGATCACAAAACTGAATGGGATTGGCTATTACAAGGAACTATTTAAACTCGCTTATGGCGACGCGACGATTACAGAAGCGCGGATGCAGACGGCTTTAGCTCAATTCATTCGCAGTATTCAATCCTTCGATTCGAAATACGATGTGGGCCGCGCACAAGTGTCTAATGACGGCGCTTCTTTCCCTAATTTTACGGCACAAGAAAATGCGGGTAAAAACCTGTTTTTAGCGCCGCCTATTTTCAACGGAAATAGCGAACGAATTGGGGGTGGTTTTGGCTGTCAAGGTTGCCACCAAGCGCCGGAGTTTGACATTGATCCGAACTCCCGAAACAATGGTTTCATCGGCGTGATTGGAAGCACGCAAATCGATCTGGACAATACGCGTTCCCCTTCTTTACGCGATATTTTGAATGCATCGGGTGTGGCGAATACTCCTTTTATGCACACCGCAGCCTCCCAGACCATTCGCCAGGTATTAAATCACTATAATACGATTGCGGCAGGACCGAGGAATACGAATTTAGACGCCCGTTTGAAGCCGAATAATATAGGCCAAAACCTCCAAATGACCCCTGCGGAAATCGATGCCATGGTCGCCTTTTTACGTACCCTAACCGGAAAGGATGTGTACACGAATAAGAAATGGGGGAATCCCTTTCTGTAGATAATTGTGTAATATTGTCGGAATTAAATTCTTCCGATGAAAAAAATCTTACTACTCTTAGCGCTGCCCTTGCTAGCTCAAGCGCAGCAAATTGACAAAATCATTACGCGCGCAGAAACCGAGCGCATCGAAACCTATTTAGCCTCGAACGAACTGGCGGGCAGAAAACCCTTCACGCCGGGCATCGAAAAAGCCGCCAAATTTATCGCGGAAGAATTCGATAAAGCAGGTTTACAAAAGACGAATGGCACCTATTTGCAGTCGTTTGCGATGTATCAATCTAAACTCCTGAGTGCATCAGGCACCTTGGAAGAGAAGGCCTTAGCAGACAAGCAAGTGGCTATTGTTTCGAAAGAGGCTTCCATTCAGATCGATGAAAAATCAGGTTTTGAAGTGGCTAGCATTAAGGAAGGAGAGAATTTTGGACCTAGCGCCTACCGCCTCCTCAATGCCAAGAAGGCAACCATTGTCTTT
>JBMSJH010000213.1:0-3492 GCA_049418705.1 Aquirufa sp. | reverse complement strand
GCATTACAGTGGAAATGCCTCGTTTTTAGACCGCAAATTGATCTTTTTAAGTGGCTCACCAGAGATGTCAGAGACTAATGGTGTGCCCACTGGCCGCCTGTCTGGAATCGTTAATCACCACGTTCCAGGGTATCTGCGCGGCAACCAAATGCCGTCGTATAAGACGAATTGCATCGAAGACTGGGAGCAAAAGCTCGAGGCCATTGTACAGGAAACGATTTCGAAGCGGATGGGCTTGATTTCGGGTATTCCGCCCTGGGTGCAGATGTATTTTGATCGGTTGGAAGAATTATCAGGCCAAAAAATAGGCGACCTCTTCCCCGATTTCCAAGTCTTCGTCACCGGCGGCGTGAACTTTGAGCCGTATCGCGAGAAACTGATGGCCTCGATAGGCCGAGAAATCGACGTAGTGGAGACTTATCCGGCTTCGGAAGGGTTCATTGCGTTTCAAGACTCTTCGGGCGAACCAGGGCTATTATTGAACGTAGACGGCGGAATCTTCTTTGAGTTTGTCCCTACAGATACCTATTTCGGTGCAAATCCAGTCCGCTTGAGCCTCACCGAGGTATCTTTGGGCGTGAATTATGCGCTCTTATTGACGACGAATGCGGGCCTTTGGTCTTATTCCATCGGCGATACTGTGAAGTTTGTCTCTTTAAATCCCTACCGCATTGTGGTGACGGGCCGAATTAAGCACTTTATTTCGGCTTTTGGCGAGCATGTGATTGCAGAGGAAGTCGAGAAGGCTTTAGCTGCAGGCCTCGCCGCTTGTCCCGAAGCTCGTGTAGTTGAATTTACCGTGGCACCCCAAGTGTCTCCTCCGTCTGGTTTGCCCTATCATGAGTGGTTAGTGGAATTTTCTTCACCACCCACTTCTTTGGAAGCTTTTCAACAAGCTGTCGATGCCTCGATGTGCGCCCAAAACATCTATTACCGCGACCTAATCACCGGGTCTATCTTGCAACCTTTAGTTCTTACCTCCTTGCCTTCAGGCGCATTTATTTCATACATGAAGTCTCAGGGTAAATTAGGGGGCCAAAACAAAGTTCCCCGCCTCTCGAATGATCGGGTGCTGGCGGAGGGCGTCCTGCGGACTTAGTCGGCGCGTTGCGCCTTAGTCACGACTGTGTCGTTTAGTCGCCACTTCGTGGCTTAGTCATCGCTTTGCGAATTAGTCTGATATGTCGATTGGGGTTACAGAGGACACTATTGGGTGAAATTAAGCGCGTGGTATGCAGAGAGCTTTTCAGGTATTGACAGAATGTGTCATTACCCGAAAATGCTATCTACACGTCTCACGAAATTTCGCACAAAAGGCCCACTAAAGCCCACTAAGGCACATTAGGTAATGCAGGCTGTAGTCCAGCAAAATATTTGCGCAGGGTAGAGGGACTGATTTTTTTAGCCACGACTTCACCTTTGCGATTTAATAGATAAAAGGTGGGATTTGCGAAGGCGTCATAGGTGCTGCGAATTGGGGAGTTTGCTGGGAGGTCGACGTGGAGTGCGTTCGTGGTTACGTGGTATTTCTTGATGAAGTCTAGCCATACAGTTCGAGATACACCGGGTTCGTTGCAGACGGCGAAGCGGCCGATTTTTAGGTTCTTGATGCGCTCGATGACGGAGGTGGTGGAGTCGATTTCGGGGACCTCTTTTTGGCAATGATCACAGGTAGGCGCGTAGAACATCAATAATGTATAATCATTCTGCGAAGCAAACTTTTGTAGGTCTTGCGTCACACCGGCGGTGTCTTTCAACACGATATTTTCTGCCAAAACATTCGTCTTCAAGGCCCCCAATTTTTCAGCTTCTTCTTTAAAGGCCTTTTTCTGAGCGGCGGTAAACGCGCCGCACCCATTACCCACACCATATTTCGTCAAAAACCAGGCATAACCCTCCGTATTTCCTACGATGTTTCGGTTCTTCATGACAGAGCTGAAATAGTCGAAAACGAAGGGATAGGACTTAGCGCCGCAGTCGATTTTGGACATGGCTTTTTCAACACCTACGCGAAGAGAATCCGCCTGTAAAGGGAAATAGGAGAGGTATTCAACTAACAAAGGGCGGAAAACCGGGGTAAACAATAATTTGCCATCGCTGAACGGTATCTTCGCAAAAAAGCGGGCACGAGCCGCGTAATCTGTTCGGCTAGGTATAGATTCGTCCAGTGTGTTTAGCGATTTGAAATAGAGGGCTACCGCGCTAAATGGGGGTAGTGAAACGAGGGCTTTTTTACGAAAAGCGACTAATGCTGCCGTTTTGGATTGGAAAAAGGCCGCTTTCTCTGCAAACTTGAATTTACGACCACGTGCAATTTCTACTGCGTAGAGTGAGTCAATGACAGAGTACGATTTTTCGAGTCTTTGGTAGTTCAAAAATACCTCATTCTTAGGGTCTGAGGAATGAGCGGAAGCCAGAAAAGAGGGACCAGAAAAGGATAAAGCAAACTGATCGTTGTTCTCTATATTGAAGTAGATGCGCTCTTTTGAGGGGGCGAATTGTAGGTAATAGATCCCGCCTTTGATGGGGGTTTTGGAAGTTAGAACGGTGCCTCGAACGGTATCTTTTGCCAGGAAATTCTTTTCATCAAACAGGGTTCCACGAAAGTAAATAGGATTCTTTGAACGGGAAACCGTGATTTTAAACTGCGCCTGAGCGAAGAAGGGGATGAAAAGCAGGAGCGCAACGAATTGTTTCATGGGGGCAAATATACCCAAATTAGCTGATTGACAATAGTTGTCAACTCCTGGAAATCGCTTATGCCAATTGCAAAAATTATGCGTATTTTGCGCCACTATACAAATCAATATCCTTGCTAACCATTGTCGAACTTCTGTATAATTTTGTCATATCCACGCTTGTGGGGCTGTTCGGAATACATCTAATTATAAAAAAAGGCCCCCTAGCTTCTAAATTCTTAGGGCTTTACTTTTTAGTCTTTTGTGCTCGCATAATTCTTGCTTATTATGCAACAGGTGGCCGTTTGATTCAATACCCCCATTTGTATTTAGTGGGCTCACCCATTCATTTTTTAGCACCCCCTATTGCCTTTCTGTTTGTCTATTTCATGTTATATCCGCAGCGGAAATGGCGAGTTTGGCAAACGCTTCTATTTCTTCCTTTTGTTTTACATCTAGGAGAGTTGTTGCCTTTTTATTTTGGCCCTTTGGAAGTTAAAATGAAACAACTTCAGTTAGTTCTACAGTATAAATCACTTGTTGATTATCCTGGTACAGTGACTTATTTTTCGCCAAAATTATTGTCATTACTAAAGCTTGTTCATACCTCAGTTTATGCGTTCGCTTCTTTCATTGTTGTCTTGCTTCAAGTCATTAAGAATCGGAATAAGTATAATCGATTTGTGTTGAACTGGATGGTAACCTTTACCTCTTTGAGTTTACTTTCTGTCGTTTTTATAGGGGCCTATGTACTGGGGATTATTGGCTTTAATAATCTGCGCTTTTCGTATGCGGATTTGCTGATGCACTTAGC
>JBMSJH010000212.1:0-3496 GCA_049418705.1 Aquirufa sp. | reverse complement strand
CCACGTTCCAGGCCGTTTTGATAAGATTTTACCTGTCGATCATTGCTATTTACAACCGGATCCTTCGAATGCTATTCGCAACGGTGTACGCGATTTTGCTGACACAAATGGTATCTCCTATTATGAATTGAAAAACCAGCAGGAAGGCGCCTTGCGGAATTTGATCATCCGAAACACGGTTACCGACGAATGGATGGTGACAGTGCAATTTGCCTACGCGACAGAGGATGAAATCAAACTGGTGATGGATTATTTGAAATCTACTTTTCCGATGATTACCTCATTGAATTATGTGGTAAACCAAAAAGGTAACGACACCTTCCATGATTTAGAAGTCGTTTGTTACCACGGTAAGCCTTTCATGGTGGAAACGATGGAGGATTTGAAGTTCCAAATAGGTCCAAAATCCTTTTTCCAAACTAACGCCAAACAAGCCCTTAAACTTTACCAATTGGTTCGTCAATACGCTGAGTTACAAGGTAATGAAGTGGTGTATGACCTATATACTGGAACGGGAACAATTGGCCTATTTTTAGCTAAGTACGCTTCCAAAGTAGTTGGACTAGAATACGTCGAAATGGCTGTGGAAGATGCACGAATCAACGCAGAACTGAATGGCATTAAAAATGCTACCTTCTTCGCTGGAGATATGAAAAAAGTCTTGACGGAAGAATTCATCGCTATCCACGAAGCACCTGACGTGATTATCACGGATCCTCCACGCGCGGGAATGGACCTTGATGTAGTCAACCAAATTCTAGCCGTAAAGCCAAAGAAGATTGTATATGTTAGTTGCAATCCAGCAACGCAGGCACGTGATCTTGCTTTATTGGATGTGGCTTATGAAGTGGATGTCGTTCATCCGGTGGATATGTTCCCTCAGACGCACCATGTGGAGAATATTGTTCGGTTGAAGTTAAAGAACAAAGAATAGAGCATAAAGTATAGAAAAGGAAGCAAAAAGGGCGAAAATTCGCCCTTTTTGTATTTCAGAAATGTATTCCCGAAGGGAATTCCAACTCTGTTCTTTTTGCTTTGTTCTTTGAACTTTATGTTTTAAAAATTGCGGAGCAATTATTAAAACGGTGTATTCAACGGATCATAATCCTCCGGCGGCAAGTTCATCTTACTCCCTTTAAATACGGCATCAGAACTCGATTCGAAAGCAGAAGTTTGATCCCCTAGGGCACTTAAATCAAAGTTTCCTCCTTCATTATTAGAGAAAGGTTGGAAGTCTAGGTCACAATATTTTGTGAACTTACCAATGAATTTCAGCCAGACACTGTCGAGAGATCCGGAACGGTTTTTGGCCATAATAATCTCTCCCATTCCTGTAATCGAGTTTCCTTGGTCATCTGCCGTAATACCATAGTATTCAGGACGGTAGATGAACATTACCTGATCGGCATCTTGCTCAATGGCTCCAGATTCACGAAGGTCAGAAAGTTGAGGTTTCTTATTCCCTCCACGTGTTTCCGTAGAACGGTTTAATTGAGATAGTGCGATCACGGGCACATCTAATTCTTTGGCTAATTGCTTTAAGGCACGAGAAATTTGGGCAATTTCTTGCTCACGATTACCGCTGGCCCCTTTTCCAGAACTATCCCCTGTCATTAACTGCAAGTAGTCGATGACGATGAGGTCGATGCCTTTTTGGGCTTTTAAACGACGACATTTCGCTCTTAATTCTAAAATCGATAAAGCGGGGGTGTCATCGATAAACATATTGGCTTCGAAAAGCTTATTGATCTTCGTATGTAATTGCTGCCACTCGTGTGGTTCTAACTTTCCTTTACGGATTTTCTCTGCTTCAATTTCTGCTTCAGCTGAGATAATACGATTTACGAGCTGTACGGCACTCATCTCTAGCGAGAATAGTGCAACAGAGTGCCCAAAATCTACTGCCGCATTTCTACAAGCTGACACGACAAATGCCGTTTTACCCATACCTGGACGGGCTGCGATGATAATAAGCTCTTGTCTTTGCCAGCCAGAAGTCAAGCGATCTAAATCAGTAAACCCAGATGGGATACCTGTCAAACCACTTTTTTGCAATTGTTTCTTTTCTAATTCATCCACCGCTTTCTTCAAAATATCCGACATGCTTTCGTAGTTCTTACGAATGTTGGATTCAGCGATGGTGAAAAGTTCTTGCTCCATCTTATCTAACAGATGAAATACATCCGAAGTATCTTCATAAGATAAACGTTGGATTTCAGAAGAAATTTGGATAAGCTGGCGCTTTAAATATTGCTCAATGATGATTCTGGCGTGGAATTCAACGTTCGAAGTCGAACTTACGCGAGAGGTTAATTGAGCTAAATAACTGGTGCCTCCCGCTTTTTCTAGCGAACCATTTTGCTTTAAAAAATTGTTAACCGTCAATAAATCGACCGGTTGAGATGCTTGAAATAGCCCTTGAATGGCTTCGAAAATCAATTGGTGGCCTTCTTTGTAAAATGAGGCAGGCCTTAATAATTCGATTACGTTAGCTAAAGGCTCTTTTTCTAACATTAAGGCACCTAACAACGCTTCCTCTAAGTCAACGGCCTGTGGAGGTAATTTCCCAAGGCCTAAATCGCTTAAACGAGTAGGACCTGCTTGAGAACGAATTCCGGCAGCTGACTGATTTCCTTTTTTGTAAATGGATGAAGGGGTGTTAGATTCCATACCACAATTTTACGTTAAATTTTCAAAATTATCTTATTCTCGAAGGTATTAAATTTCAAGAATTTCTTATTTTTACCTCTGTACGATTTAAACCCATTTTTACTTGTTAGAAAAAATAATTTCCCTCTCAGAGGTCTCTCTAATCGACTTTTTAGGCGTAGCGAATGTCAATATCAATTTATTGATTCATGCCTTTCCCCAATCAAAAATCATCGCTCGAGGCGAGCAATTAACGGTTCGTGGTTCTAATGATCAAATCGCTTTGGTGGAAGCCATCGTTAACTCCTGCATTGCGCATTTAGACAAGCACCATACCCTGTCCGAAAAACACATGCAGGCTTACATTGATGCGGTGTTAAATCCGACCGGCGAGGAAAAAGAGCAACCTTGGGTGGAGGATAAAGACGTGCTTCTTTTTGGCAATAAAGGTATCGTAATTAAGGCCAAAACACCGAATCAACGTAAACTGGTCGACGCGGCCCCTGAGAATGACATCGTCTTTGCCATCGGTCCAGCTGGAACTGGTAAAACGTATACGGCAGTGGCTTTAGCGGTAAAAGCGTTAAAGAACAAGGAGGTTAAGAAAATCATCATCACGCGTCCTGCTGTGGAAGCAGGTGAAAATCTAGGTTTCTTACCAGGAGATTTGAAGGAAAAAATTGATCCCTATTTACGCCCTATTTATGATGCGTTGGATGATATGATTCCGGCTGAGAAATTGAAATTCTATTTAGAAAATCGGACGATTGAAATTGCACCTTTGGCCTATATGCGCGGTCGTACCCTAAATAAAGCGTTTATTCTTCTTGATGAAGCCCAAAACACG
>JBMSJH010000211.1:0-3501 GCA_049418705.1 Aquirufa sp. | reverse complement strand
AGCCTAGAATGCTGCGGGCTTTAGTGATGTCTGGTTTGCGTTGCTTGGGATCATCGGTAGGTAGAGGAAGGGAAATAAGCTTTTGAGAAGTACCCGTTAATTTGATGATTTCCTCGCCAAATTCTTTGATCGTTATCTCATCTGGATTGCCGATGTTCACAGGTTGTGCATAATCACTTAATAAAAGGCGATAAATGCCTTCAACTAGATCATCTACATAACAGAACGAACGTGTCTGAGAACCATCTCCAAACATCGTTAAATCTTCACCTCTTAAAGCTTGACCGATGAAGGCAGGTAATACACGTCCATCATTTAGGCGCATGCGAGGGCCGTAAGTGTTGAAAATACGAACGATGCGCGTCTCAAGGCCGTGGTAGGTGTGGTAGGCCATGGTCATGGCTTCTTGAAAACGTTTGGCTTCATCATAAACACCACGAGGTCCCACTGGGTTTACATTTCCCCAATACTCTTCTGGTTGTGGGTGTATGTTAGGGTCACCGTAAACTTCAGATGTAGAGGCGATTAATACGCGGGCATTTTTTACGCGGGCTAAACCTAAACAATTGTGAATCCCTAGGGAGCCTACCTTTAAGGTTTGGATTGGGATTTTTAAATAATCGATAGGAGAGGCCGGGGAGGCAAAATGTAAGATATAATCTAGTTCGCCTGGCACGTGAATGAACTTAGAAACATCGTGGTGGTAGAACTCGAAGTTTTCTAATTTAAAGAGATGTTCGATGTTTTTCAGATCCCCCGTGATTAAATTATCCATGGCGATGACATGGTAACCCTCTTTAATAAATCGATCACATAAATGAGACCCTAGAAATCCAGCACCGCCGGTGATTAAAACTCTTTTCATTTTACTGTATAGTTTGGCGGCCAATTGAATAATAGGTGTATCCTAATTCTGCCATTTGGTTTAATTCGTATAAATTTCTTCCGTCAAAAATGACTTTATTTTTCAATAAGCTGTCCATGCGATCGAAGTCCGGCGTTCTAAATTGTGGCCATTCAGTGACGATCAAAAGTGCATCAGCTCCTTCTAAAGCCTCATAAGGATTCTTGGTGAAGGTAATTTTATCTCCCATGATCTGTTTAACATGGCCCATGGCCTCCGGATCGTAGGCACTTACACTAGCACCTAGTTCTACTAATGCATCGATATTGTATAAAGATGGGGCTTCTCGGATGTCATCCGTATAGGGTTTGAAGGCTAATCCCCACATGGCGATTTTTTTGCCCTGTAAATCACCTTTGAAGTGTTTAGAAAGTTGCGGAATTAGTTTGGTCTTTTGGTTCTCATTGACCTTCATTACGGAGTCCAAAATCTTAAACTCATAGTCGTTCTCTGCTGATGTTTTCGCGAGTGCTTGTACATCTTTTGGGAAACAACTACCACCATATCCGATTCCAGCGAATAAGAAACGTTTTCCGATACGAGAATCGGTACCAATCCCTTTGCGAACCTCATCCACGTTTGCGCCTACTAATTCACATAGGTTGGCAATCTCGTTCATGAAGGTGATTTTGGTTGCTAGAAAAGCATTAGCCGCGTATTTAGTTAACTCTGCCGAACGTTCATCCATAAAGATGATTGGATTGCCTTGGCGAACTAATGGGGCATATAAGCGAGACATTAATTCCTTCGCTTTATCAGATTGAGTCCCGATAACCACACGATCTGGCTTCATGAAGTCTTCTACCGCCACACCTTCACGCAAGAATTCAGGATTTGATACCACATCGAATTCGACAGAGGCCTTTTGAGCGATAGCAGCTCTTACCTTATCCGAAGTTCCTACGGGAACAGTACTCTTGTCGATGATGACGGTGTATTCGGAAAGAATAGGGCCTAAATCATTCGCCACTTGCAGAATGTATTTTAAATCTGCTGATCCATCAGCTCCCGGAGGAGTCGGTAAGGCTAAGAAAATAACTTTTGCCCCTTCGATTCCCTCTTTCAAGGAAGTAGTGAAATGAAGGCGACCTTCTTCTGTATTTCTTTTGAATAAGTCCTCTAAACCAGGCTCGTATATGGGAATGATCCCAGCCTGCATTTGCTTTACTTTTTCTTCATTGATATCTACGCAAGTCACTTGGTTACCTGTCTCAGCGAAACAAGTACCTGTGACTAATCCTACGTATCCGGTTCCTACAACGGCTATTTTCATATATTTACTGTATTACTTTTCCAATACTTCCAGTGGGTTCGCTAATTTTTAACCAATTAGCTATCGTGCTTGAAATATCACTGATATTTGTTCTTTGACTGATTTCACGAGGTTTAAGGTTCCACCCAAAGAATAAAAGGGGTACGTGGGTGTCATATGCATAAACCGTGCTGTGGGATGCTCCCGTTTTATACCCCGAAACCCATTGTGGTCTTAATAAATACATAAAATCCCCGCTTCTTGCTTGGTTGTAGCCGTTTGTGAGGATTTCACGGTAAATAGCTGGAATAGGGCTTAATGCGACCTCTCTCATGTTAATGAATTCAGCAAATCCTGGTTGTTTTTTGAATGATTTCTCCAAAATATTTCCAACCGCATTCTTTGAAATTTGAAACTTATCCAGGCTAGCATGATTTAAATAAATTTGATTATTCTCCACACCGACAATCAAATCCACATCGCCAAATTCCTTTTTTAATGCTGATTTCGCTTCACTGACGGCTTTTCCTGTATCAAAAGAGCCAGCTGGCAAACGCTTACTAATCATATAATCATGATTATCAGCCACAGCATGGTCAGCGGTTAAAAAAACGAGGTACTGATTCTTACCTATTTTGGCATCTAAATAGCTTAGAATCTCCGCCATATCTTGATCTAAGCGTAAATAGGTATCTTCGATTTCAATAGATTGCGGCCCAAACGCATGCCCAATATAGTCTGTCGAGGAGAAGCTGATGGCTAAAAAATCGGTTGTCCCATTCTTACCTAATTTCTCTTCTTCAATCGCTTTTAAGGCAAATTCTTTTACCAAATTGTTTCCGTAAGGTGTTTTGCGGAAAACCTCCAGCATATTATCTCCTTTCAGCGCATGAGGAAAAGTGGGCGTTTTTTCATTGCCTAATTTACCTTCGTAAGCGCTATTATCATCCGCAGAACGAGTATAGGTAGAAATTGGATATAACGTATTCCATCCTTGATTTAGGTACTTTTGTGGTCTTCCTTCCAAATTGAATTTTTGCACCCAGGTGGGTAATTCTTTCATGTAAAAAGAGGAAGTAATCCAGTATCCATCTGCAGAATCATACCAATATGAGGCATCTGCCGTATGTCCTCCTGGAATAATGGATCCACGATCTTTCAAAGATATTGCGATGGTTTTAGACTTGTAATTTTGCGCCATCTTTAATTGATCTGTCAGTGTCGAAGTGAATAAGTTTCGGGGTGACATTTTTCCCGCCTTACTTTTACTTCCTATGGTTTGTACCGTCGAATCATCTACACAATACACTTTCTTGCCGGAGGCTACATCAATCCAATCATTCTC
>JBMSJH010000210.1:0-3659 GCA_049418705.1 Aquirufa sp. | reverse complement strand
ACAAGAAAACGGTGAACTTTTATGAACAGAGCTTATAAACTTTGAATGGTAATATGAAGGTAAGATTGGATTTCGTAAATTCACTTTCCATTTAGGAATTATGAGCTGGAGTAATTACGAGGTACGTTTATTGAAAGACCATTTTGAGGGTCAATTGTTTTTTGACGCGAGTCAATCAGCAAGAATAGCGAAGCGTATCTATGCGACCGATGCCTCGGTTTATCAAGTAAAACCAGCCGCAGTGGCCATTCCAGCCTCTTCAAAAGATATCAAACGTCTCATTCAATTCGCCATACAAGCAAAAACCGGTTTAATTCCCAGAGGAGCAGGTACTTCCTTGGCAGGACAAGTCGTGGGAGATGGAATTGTGATAGAAATTTCGTCAGCCTTGGGGAAAGTCATTTCTCTAAATAAGAAAGAGAAAAGCGTTTGGATTGAACCTGGCATCGTAAGAGATGATTTAAACAAGCATTTAGCTACCGCAGATTTGTTTTTTGGTCCTGAAACATCTACAGCTAATCGTGCCCTTTTAGGCGGAATGCTAGGCAATAATAGTTGTGGATTACATAGTATTGTATGGGGAAATGTGCGGGATCATATTTTAGAAACACGTGACTTTTTATCTGATGGAACGGAGATTCACACGCACCCATTAACTCGGGAGGAATTTTACCACAAGACCACCCTTCAGAATTTAGAAGGCAAAATCTATCGGGAAATTCACCGAATGTTGAACAATCCCGAAATCCAAACTTTAATAAAAGATCGCTTTCCTAAGAAATCGATAAAACGTAGAAATACGGGCTATGCGTTGGATGCATTATTAGACATGCAACCCTTCTCTCCTGAGGGTGAACCGTTTAACTTATCTAAGTTAATCGCGGGATCGGAAGGAACTTTGGCCGTCGTTCATTCGATGAAGCTGAATTTATTAGATCTCCCGCAGCCGGAGGTAGCGCTGATTTGTATTCATTGCCATACTTTGCAAGAGTCTTTACAGGCGAATATCACAGCCCTAAAACATCCCATATTGGCTTCAGAATTAGTGGATGATTACATTTTGTCCTTCACAGAGGGGCACCCTAACTTTGAGAAAGATCGCGGGTTTATCGAAGGAAAACCAGCTGCCATCTTGATGGTGGAAATGCGGGCTGTTACTCGAGATGAACTCGACAAAAACGTATCTAGTTTAATTCAGGATCTGAATCAGGAGAATCAAGGATATGCCTACCCTATTTTATGGGGTGATGATATTGCCAAAGGTTGGGACATCAGAAAAGCCGGATTGGGCCTAATTCGTAACCTTGAAGGCGATACGCAACCCGTCAATTTAATTGAGGATTGTGCTGTGGATCCCACTGATTTACCCGCATACGTGGCAGAAATACAAGAATTACTAGCTCGTCACAACACTAAAGCTGCCTACTACGCGCATGCGGGAGCGGGAGAATTGCATATTGAGCCATTTATCAATTTAAAAAGTCCGGAAGGAATCAAATTATTCAGAAGTATTTTGGCTGAAACAGTTGAAATACTCAAGAAATACAAAGGATCTTTAAGCGGCGAACACGGAGATGGTCGTTTACGTGGTGAATTTATTCCTGAATTAATGGGGAAAGAAGTCTATGGCTTGTTTAAAGAGATTAAACACGTTTTTGACCCACATCATATTTTTAATCCGGGTAAAATAACAGACAGTCCAGCGATGGATACGGCATTCCGTTTTACTGATCAAAAAGCGACAGAACCATCCTATTATTTTGATTATGGGGTTTGGCGAAATCCACTTGGACTAGCTGAAAAATGTTCAGGATCAGGGGATTGCAAGAAAACTTCCTTAAGCGGCGGAACGATGTGTCCCAGTTATATGGCCACCTTGCAGGAAAAAGATTCCACAAGAGCGAGGGCTAATATGCTCCGACAATTATTGAGTTCTCCGGCAGAAGAGACCTTTTCGAACCCTGATTTACACGAGATTCTAGATTTATGTTTGTCTTGTAAAGGATGCCAAACAGAATGCCCATCCGGTGTGGATATGGGTAAACTAAAAGCAGAAACGCTGCAGCAGTCTTATTTGAAATCGGGAGTTCCCTTGCGTACGCAACTGATTGGCAACTTCCCTACCCTACAACGCTATGCTAGTTATGTAGCTCCGCTGTATAATTTTCTAGTCGAATTCCCCTTGACTGCTTCTTTGATTAAAGTCGCCATGGGATTTGCCATAGAGCGTAGTCTGCCAACTGTTCAATTCACCAGTTTAGAAACCTGGTTCAAGCGTTATGCCAAGAAAAATCCACAGCAAGGATTAAAGAACGGTCTAGTTTATCTATTTGCTGATGAATTCACAAATCACAATGAGGTTCCTTTAGGCCAAAAAACAATCAAATTATTGAATCGATTAGGCTATGGAGTGGAAATTCCGATGGATATCATCTCTGGTCGCAGTTTTATTTCCAAAGGAATGCTCGTCGAAGCCAAAGCTTTGGCAAATACTAATGTTGAAAAACTTCAAGCTCTCATATCTTCTGATCAGCCTTTAATCGGTATAGAACCGAGTGCCTTATTAACCTTTAGAGATGAAATTCCTGCCCTAGTCGACGCGGATAAACGAGGAAAAGCTGAGGCCTTAAAACCTAATTGCCTACTGATTGATGAGTTTATTGCCCGTGAATTTAAAGCAGGAAATATTAGCACAGATGACTTCCATGGTAAGCAACAGAAGATTCTGTTACATGGACATTGTCATCAAAAATCCATCGCCGGTTTAACAGCCACCCGCATCGCCTTAAGTATTCCATCTCAATATGAAGTAGAGCTTTTACCTACGGGATGTTGCGGAATGGCGGGATCTTTTGGCTATGAAAAGAAGCATTATAAATTATCTCAACAAATCGCTAACCTCGTTTTGTTCCCCCGTTTATTACACAAACCCATTAAAAGTATCATTGCCAGCAACGGAACCTCTTGTCGTCATCAAATCAAAGATGGCATAGAACAAGAAGGTCTACACACGGCAGAAATTCTATATAACGCCCTAAAATGATTCAATACAACTTATCCTTATTTTTTGAGCCCACGATTCACGAATCCGCCATCCGTGCCTTGAAGACGGTCATTATGCCTGAAATCGAAAAACAGGCCTTTGTCGATCAAATCTTCTTGTTTGAAATCAGCTCCCATCAAGAACCAGATTCTGTTGGTTATTCCCTGCAGTGCTGGCTTCCCACCTTCGAGGAATCACATCCAGAATTCATTGAGGGCATTGTTTCAGGTTTTTTCCAAAAGGAATTCGCGAATCAGTTTGTGTACTTTCCGAGTCAGCTGAGGAGAGTCGATAGTCGCTAGTCGATAGTCATCGCTTCGCGATTTAGTCGACTTCGTCTTAGTCGCCTGCGGCTTAGTCGTCCTTCGGACTTAGTCAAAAAAAACATTTAACGAAACCATCGCCGGAGGCGATTCCAACTTTGTTCTTTGTACTTTTTGCTTTGTGCTTTCATTTAACGAAACCATCGCCGGAGGCGATTCCAACTTTGTTCTTTGTACTTTTTTCTTTGTATTTTAAAGTGCCCAAACAATCCCCTCCTGCCCACTCCGCATCAGATATTCATTGATTTTCGAAAATGGTTTCGTACCAAAAAATCCTCCTCGAGTCGCAGATA
>JBMSJH010000209.1:0-3709 GCA_049418705.1 Aquirufa sp. | reverse complement strand
ACCAATTAACGAATACGGTGGCTAATCGAGTGATTGAAATCGGATCTAAAGGTCAATTAGACAAGTTAATGACTTATGATGAGTTTATAACTGATCCTGCGGTGAAAGCCCAAAGAGCAGCTTTGAAATAATTTACTTTAACCATAAAAAAGGCCAGCACGAAAGTGCTGGCCTTTTTATTTATCGAAATCGCTAGATTATAAGATAAATCTAGTCGATAAGAAGTTCGATTGTTGGTTCTCAACGATCGAATTCACGATGTCCTTATTCGATTGAGTCGCTTTTGTAGCCACTACCGTACGAATAGAGAAAGAACGTAATGCCGCAGTTACTGATAAAGTACCTTCTGCAGAGTCTTTACGCCCTGTGAACGGGAAGGAGTCTGGTCCACGTTGACATTGTGCATTGATGTTTACACGAGAAACTTGATTCACGGTGGCATCAATCAATTCAGAGATTTGGTTTACATCCGTACCAAAAATAGCCACTTGCTGACCATGTGATGATTCATGGATATAATCAATCGGCTCGTCTAAGTTTTCAAAAGGTACAACTGGAACCACTGGTCCAAATTGCTCCTCATGCCAAACCTTCATCTTGCTATTCACTGGGTATAATAAAGCTGGGAAGAAGACAGATTTAAAGTTCTCCCCACCATGCTCATTCATCACCTTCGCGCCATGTAACTTCGCATCTTCGATTAATTCTGTTAGATAAGCTGGTTTATTAGGCTCAGGAAGTGGAGTGATTTGTACACCAGGCTCCCACATCATACCTAATTTTAACGCTTCAATCTTTTTAGCTAAACCTTCATTGAATTTATCTGCAAGGGATTTGTGAACAAAGATGATTTTAACGGCGGTACAACGTTGTCCATTGAAGGATAGAGATCCTAATAGACATTCATTGATCGCTGAATCTAAGTCTGCGCTTTCGGTTACAATCGCCGCATTCTTTGCATCAAGCCCTAAGATGGCACGTAAACGATTCACTTTCGGGTGCATCTTCTTTAACTTATCCGCCACTTTAGAAGAACCGATTAACGTTAATACATCGATTTTACCTGATTCCATTAATTGAGGGATAATCGAGTTTCCGCGACCATATAACGTGTTAATAACACCGGCTGGGAAAGAATCTTTAAAGGCCTCTAATAATGGGTAGTGTAATAAGGTACCGTGTTTCGGTGGTTTGAATAAAACAATGTTACCCATAATTAGGGCAGGAATTAGGGTAGTAAAGGTTTCATTCAAAGGGTAATTGAACGGACCCATACAAAGAACAACTCCTAATGGAGAACGTCTTACTTGACCGATGATTCCTTCTTCGATTAAGAAAGTGGAGGAATTGCGGTCGATATCTTTTAAGGCACCGATGGTGTCATAAATGTATTGGACAGTACGATCAAATTCTTTTTGAGAATCGCCTAACGATTTACCGATTTCCCACATTAATAATTTGACTACCTCATCGCGCTTTTGAATCATTTTTTGTGTGAATTTTTCTACACACTCGATTCTTTGCGCAACGGTCATTGAAGGCCATTCGCCACGACCATTTGAGTAAGCTTTTACGCCAGCATACAAAACTTCCATGGCATCTGCCGCATCCGTGATAGGATAGGAGCCGATACGTTTTTGCTCATAACCTTTCTCTGTTTTTACATAGATTGGTGACCAAACATCTTGCGTTTTTCCTTTCCATTGACGCATCTCTCCATTGACTAGGTATTCTTTTTGCTCGATGGGTTGCGTTAAATCGTATTCTTTTGGGATTTGTCCAGCTGATGGGAACAGGTTTTGTAAATTGTTTTCGGGCATTGTCTTGCGTATTAATTTTTACAAATCTCCGGAATTAGCACATTTCAAATAAAAGACAGAATCTATTATTTAAATAGTACCATGTTTTTCCGGTTATTTACAAATATAAAGACGAATACTTGCCCTTATTACTCCTTTTTTAGAGGATATTTTCTTCGGATTTTGTTAATAATGAACTTGTTTTGTTCTGTGAAACTAGCAGGATGCAGAAGATTATATGCGCTTGACCAAGCTTGAAACAAGGAGGGATCTCCAGCTGAAAAGCTAGTGGAACAAATATTTTTTTGAACTAAGTAGTCGCTAAATTCCATAGGTCCATGCTTGTTTTTTCTTCCACAAAAGTAGGAATGCGAGTAAAGATAATAATCCCGCGATTAAAAACGGAATAGGAATGTGATTTGGAATTCCTTGGTATATTTCTCCTGAAACATAAGCGCCTATTCCAATTCCAGCCTCTAAAGCGATATACATGGTGGCCATCGCACGTCCCATGTGGTTTTTGTCCCCTAAATCATTCGTCCAAGCGGCGAGTGTGGGTGTATTAAAACCCCAGGCTACCCCATAAACAATAGCTGATATGATCATCAAATAGGAATTAGCGGAGAACACCAATAAAAACATCGAGAGGCTTAGCATAAAACAGCCAAAAATTAACACGGGAATACGTCCATATTGATCGGATGCCTTTGAAAAGAAGAAACGAATAACGATGGAGGAGACGGTGTAAATGGTAAAGTATAAACCCTTATTAGTCCAACCTATGATTTTGGAAGTATCAGGGATTAAGGTAATCATTGCCCCAGCAGAAAAGGAAACGAATAACATGATCCAAAATACTGGTATTATTTTAGGCTCAAAAACATCTTTCCATCCAATTCTGAATAGAGATAATTTAAGCCGGGATTTCATCGTAGGAGGTAAAGTTTCCTTCATCCGACTCAAAATAAGGATGGAGGCTAAAGCGAAAACGGAGGAGATGTAGAACATTTGGTCTAAACCATAAGTCGAAGCTAAAAAACTCCCAATAGCTGGACCAATGGACATTCCAGTCGCAGTAAAGATCCCTAAACTTCCTTGTGCTTCCCCTCTTCGATCCTCTGGGATTACATCAGCCACATAGGCTGCGGTCGCAGTGGGTTTAGTACCCGTAGACATGCCATGAATAAAGCGGAGAAACAAAAATCCTTGAACCGTATGTAATAGGGGGTAAAGTCCTCCACAAATGAAACAAACCAAGGAACCGAAGGCCATGATAGGAATCCGACCCACGTGATCAGTCAATTTACCAGAAAAGGGTCTAGAAAGGCCAGCGGCTAGTGTAAATAAAGCAATGGTATATCCGATGTATTCTTTGCCACCCAAGCTAGCCAGATAATCAGGAAGCTCCGGGATGATCATGGAGAAACTCGCCGAAAACAAGAAATTACTCAGGCAAAGTAAGAAGAACGATAAGGTATACAGTGACGGTTTAGTCTCAGCCATTTACAAATCCTCTTCTAAAATGGTTGATATCTCCTTTTTATTTAAGCCCAATAAGAAGGCCGGAAGTAAGATTAAATTACAAATCATGGCCATCAAGAGCGTCACAGAAACTAAAATTCCAAGTGCCTGAGTCCCTTTAAATGTCGAAGCTGTGAAGATGAAGAACCCAAAAAACAGAATCATCGCCGTATAAAACATAGAAACGCCTGTCTTTAAAATAGTTGTCTGTACCGCTTTTTGGATGTTTTTATTATTTTTTCCCCATTCTTCTTTGTAGCGAGTTAGGAAATAAATAGTCCCATCACTAGAAATACCAAAGGCAATTGAGAAGATTAAAATCGTACTTGGTTTTAACGCAATCCCAAAATAACCCATTAAGCCCGCCGTGATGATTAAAGGGATTAAAC
>JBMSJH010000208.1:0-3714 GCA_049418705.1 Aquirufa sp. | reverse complement strand
CGGCATCATACCTGAACCAAAACCTCTATAATTACTCTGAATCAAAGAGACCATATTTCCATCTTTATCCGCCACCGTTAAGTAGATCGTATCTCCCTCTTTCAAAGCTGGATTTCCTGCCTCGTAATGGCGACCCGCGCGGTTCGGATTAATCAACGCCCGGCGCTTCGCGCCGTACTCTTCCGATATTAATTCCGCTACCGGAATTTTGGCAAACTCAGGGTCAGCATAATATTTCGCGCGATCTTCGAAAGCCAGTTTTTTGGCCTCCGTAAACAAGTGCACATGCTCCGCAGAACCTAATTTAATTTTAGAGAAATCATAGCCCTCTAAAATTGTCAACATCTGTAATGCCGCGATTCCTTGGCTATTCGGCGGCAATTCCCACACATCATATCCACGGTAATTCACCGAAACCGGCTCCACCCAAGTCGACGTGTGCGACGCTAAATCCTCATAGCTCAAAAACCCACCATTCTTCTTCATAAACGCGTCCATCGTCCGCGCCATTTCCCCCTTATAAAAGGCATCACGCCCCTCTTTTCCTAATTTTTCTAGTGTATTCGCTAAGTTTGGATTCTTGAAAATATCCCCCTCGACAGGCGGCTTTCCATTCGGATAATAGTGATTCGCCACATTCGGAAACTTCCCATAATTCGCCGGAACCCGCGCTAAAGCAGAAGCAAATTCACCATGCACCGGAAAACCATTGCGCGCATACGAAACCGCTTTCTCTAACACCTTATTCATCGGCATCGACCCAAAACGCTTGTGCAATTCAAACCAGCCATCCACACAACCCGGAACACTCACCGGCAATGGACCCAGCGAAGGAATGTGCGTCAATCCACGCTTTTTAAACTCAGCTAAAGTCAGCGATTTCGGCGATCTACCCGACCCATTCAAGCCATATAATTTCTTCGTTTTTGCATCCCAAACAATCGCAAACAAATCCCCTCCAATCCCATTCACATGTGGCTCCACCACTCCTTCCATCGCATTCGCCGCAATTGCCGCATCGATGGCATTACCACCGGCTTTCAGCACATCAAGTGCAGCCTGGGTAGACAAAGGATGCGAAGTAGCGGCCATCCCGTTTTGGGCGATAGCCTGCGAGCGTGTCGCCCAAACCTTTCCATACGGACGATCTTGCGCACTCGCAAGTAAAGGAAGAATCAAGAGTAGGAATAGTTTTTTCATGTTGTTGATTTTGAAACAGTAAATTAGGGAATGGCGGCTTTAAATGCAATTATCAACTAACTTATAAAAAAGGGCAGCGGTAAAATTCAGATCAAAATGTTCTCTACCTTTCAAAATGAGAAATAGGAAAATAGTTGAAGCAGATTTTATTATCGATAAACTAACAAAATCAATTGAGGAAGTTTCTTCAGGACAAAACATATCTACGTTGATTTTGCCGTTAAAATTGGAAGATTTATTAGGTTTAAAATGGCAGTTTGATTGGAAATTAGAACTCGAAATAGAAAGCCATTTTGTTTATAAATTGGTTGCTGAAAATAATCCCAATTTAATCCAGGGTTTAATTTGTTTAGAGCGAAAACCTGATCATATTTACATACATCTACTTGAAAGTTCTTCTTTCAATAAAGGAAGCCAGAAACAGTTTTTAGGTGTCGCGGGCAATCTGGTTGCTTATGCTTGCAAACAATCATTTCATTTTGGGAACGATGGCAATGTTTCCTTCATTGCAAAAGAACAATTGATTAATCATTACGAGAGGTCCATTGGCGCATTTCACTTTGGCAATAAAAGAATGATTATTAATACGAATGCAGCTAAAATATTAGTTAACCAGTATTTTAATTCTTAAGCTATGAAAACGACAAAAATTCGGTTAAATGTGGACCAAATAGGAGGAAACGGCAGTCTGACTCCTTCAGATGAAAAAATGATTAGCCATTATATCCGAGATCAGAAACAGAATCAAACACCTGCGAAAAAAGTAGCTACTCTAGATAAAACAAAAAACCCCTAGACCAACGCCCAGGGGTTTTTGCAATTTTTGAACCTAAAATAATTATACTGCTTTTGTAAACCATTTTTGCTTGATGCGCTCCGAGATGTAGTACATACATGGAACGATAACAAGGGTAAGAATGGTCGAGAACGTTAATCCGAAGATGATCGTCCAGGCTAAGATTCCCCAGAATACTGCGGATTCAGAACCGATGAAAATGTGCGGATTTAGTTCCGTAAATAGGGTAACGAAGTCGATGCTAAGTCCTAGGGCTAATGGAATTAAGCCTAATACCGCAGCAGAAGCCGTTAATAATACCGGTGTTAAACGAATACCACCGCCTTCGATGATTGCCTCTTTCAAATCGTAGCCACGCTTGAAACGAAGCTCCTCGATGAATTCGATCAATAGAATACCATTCTTTACAACGATACCGGCTAAGGCGATAATACCTACACCTGACATAATCACAGAGAAGGTCATACCGAAGGCCATGAAGCCAAGTAATACCCCGATTAACGATAATAAGATCGTTGCGAAGATGATCATTGGTTTTACCGCTGAGTTAAACTGTGTCGCTAGGATTAAGTAGATTAATACAAGGGCAGCAAGGAAGGCGACACCTAGGAAGGCACCGGATTCTTTTTGGTCCTCTTGCTCTCCACCCATGCGGATGTTATACCCCTGAGGCACGTCGATTTCTTCGAAAAGCGTAGTTAACTCGCCTACGATTTCATTCGCATTATAACCTTGAACTACGTCAGAACCTAAGGTGATGACACGCTCTTGGTTTTTGCGGTTGATCTGGCTGAATGAAGTCGCGTAGCGAATATCTGCGATGGAATTCAAAGGTACTTGGCGCAAGGCACCACCCATGTTCATATCACGGTAAGTTACGTTCATTTGTAAAAGCTTCTCGATTTGGTTGCGAGAATCTCCTTTCAAACGTAATTGAATCGGATATTCGTCCTTCGCGTCACGGAATTTAGAGATTTCCGAACCGAATAAACCGGTACGAACGGCCATCGCTACTTGAGCAGATGAAATACCTTCGCGGGATGCTTTCTCGCGGTTCACGTCGATGATGATTTCTGGTTTGTTCGTCACTAAATCAGATTTCAACTCTTGGATACCTTGGATGCCAGACTTGATGACAGCCGCGCGTACTTTCTTTTCTAAATCTTGTAAAACCACGAAGTCGTCTCCAGCAATTTCGATGGAGATAGGCTTACCTGTAGGTGGGCCATTGTTCTCGCGTTCGATGGCAATCTCGACACCGGCTAGCGGATTTTTGGCAAAGTCTGCTTGAATCTTACTTAAGACTTCACCCGTCTTAATTCCCTCACGTAATTGCAATTTCTCAAAAGCAATCGTCACCTTACTCTTGTGCGGAGTTGCGCCACGATCTGGTTGCATCGGATCGCCGGCGTTTTTACCAACGTTCGAAATGACCGAGTTCACGATTTTGCTGTAACCTTCTTTATTCAAGAAAGTGAACACACGCTTTTCGATTACTTTGGAAACCGAATCTGTGACGGTCGCGTCAGTTCCGATCGGGTTTTTGGCATAAATATAAATGTAATCCGGATCACCTGAAGGGAAGAAAACCACCTTAGGCTTCACGACACCTAATAAACCGATTGTTACAATTAATAAAACGAAGGCAGATATAGTCGCATAAATAGGACGACGGCCCATCAATACCCACGAAATTAACTTACGGTAGTTCGTCTTGA
>JBMSJH010000207.1:0-3720 GCA_049418705.1 Aquirufa sp. | reverse complement strand
AGTCCCATGGTTTGCCAAATATAGTTAGCGCTTTCTGGGAAATAAATTCTCAGATGGTCCTGTGTTGGATGTAAATCATTTGGGAATAAAGCGGCAGTAAATGCCAATTTTTGCCTTTTAATTTCAGGAGAAGAGGTATAAACCCAGTTTCCAGGTGTGGTCTCTATACCAAATGAATAATCCAGCGTCACATCTTTATCCGCTAATTCTTTTCGAATCAAGCTATCCAAATAACCAGGCTGAATCCGCTGTAAGATAGGCCGATCTTTGAATAAGAAGTCTGAAAATACTTCTTTTGCTAGCTGTGTTTTCTTTAGTACTTTTTCCAAATCCTGCCTTTCCGACTTCTCTTGGGCTAATTGCGCTTGCGATTGTGCCTGACGATCACCCATGTTTTGAACCAAGCGATTAGTTCGTAGACGCATTTTTCTCAAGGCCTTCTGTTGCTCTCTCTTGAGCATTCGATTCATTTCTACCTCTGCTCTAATCCGTTGTCTTGCTTCTTCAGGGTCTTCATCTACCGTATATTCTTCCGTCACTTCAGCTAATTGCCCATTAGGTAACATGAAGGATTTACGTACGAAAATCACGTCTTGTCTTGGCGGAGTTAAAATGGGATGTTCTTCCTGGACAGTGGGCTCTGCATACACAGGAGCTTGCTTTTTCTTGGGCTTGGGTGCACTGGCTACCGACTCGAACTTTTTTTGACGTTCTGCCAATACCGCTAGTTCTTGTTTCTCTAATTTCCGAACGACTTGATCGAGACTGGTTCGAACGTCTTTGGCAAAATTCTCCTGTTTTGTTTCTAACATAAAACGCAACCAATACGCCTGAAACCCAATTAAACCTAACAGGGCAAAAGACATCAAGGCGATCAGTAAGCGTATTTTTCGTTTCGACATAGGAAAATAATTCGCTACAAATGTAAGAGATAATTAGCAGCCGCTCATCACATTAACACTCTTTAACATTTATGATTTCAGGGGTTTTCGTAAGTTTGCACCGGATCAAAAACCAAAATCATATGAAATACTTATTCGTCACCGCTTTAGCTGTTTGCTTGTCTACATCGGCTTTCGCGCAAGAAAAACAAGAAGCTACCGTTAAAATTTTAATCAATGAAAACGGCAAAGAACGCATCATCGAGAAGAAATTCACTGACTTAGCGAAGGCAGATGCCGAAGTTCAGAAGTTAAACGACTCGCTACAAATTACGGTTACTAACTCAGGTGGAAAGAAAAAAATCATCCGCATGGATGTAAATAAAAGCCACTCCCGTACATCCGATCAACCAGGTAATGTCATCATCGAGAAGATCGAAGGTGGTGCTGAAGGCGGAGCAGACAAACGAGTAATTATTCGCCGTGGTGGACCAGGAATGGCTTTAGCACCGGAAGCACAAGAAAATGTGATGATCTTCCGTGGAGAAGGTGGTCCTGAAGGAATGCACAAGGAATTCGACATTCAGTTAGATGGACCAATGGGCAGACCTGGCATGCGTATGAAAAAACTAAAGAAATGGGCAGAAGAGAAGGGTTCTAAAACTATCCAAGGTCTTTCAGGAAAACAAAATCAACCATTTAATGGCAAATTAAATGTTCGTTTTAAGGCTCCTACAAAAGGAAATGTAACGATTGCCGTTTCTGATGTAAATGGAAAAGAAATCGCAACCGAAACGGTGAAGGATTTCCAAGGTGATTATTTCGGTCAAATCGACTTGAAGAAAGCAGGTGCAGGCGTGTATTTCTTACGTGTTACACAAGGGAATGATGGCGCGGTTAGACGCGTAGAAGTAAAATAATCCGCTTAAGGTTTGAGAATAAAAAAGCCTGGAATTTATTTCCAGGCTTTTTTTATTTCTGCTACTTTCCCATATTGTAGAGAACGAAGGCATAGGAATCAGCCGTCAATTCAATCAGCTTAGCCGTATTAGATGAACCGTGGCCGCTGTTTGTATCAATACGGATGATCATTGGTTTCGCCGCTGTGTTCTTCTCCTGAAGTGTCGCCGCATACTTGAATGAGTGCGCAGGTACTACGCGGTCATCATGATCTGACGTAAATACCATCGTGGCAGGATAATTCATTGCTTTGATATTGTGCAAAGGTGAATAAGCATAAAGCGCCTTGAACTCCTCTGCATTATCGCTGCTACCGTAATCAGCTACCCAGTTCCAGCCGATCGTGAATTTTTGGAAACGTAACATATCCATCACACCCACGCCTGGAAGTGCTGCGGCAAACAAATCAGGTCTTTGGTTAATCGCAGCGCCCACTAATAATCCGCCGTTAGAACGACCAGATGCGGCTAAATAAGCCGGGGAGGTATATTTCTCGCGAATCAAGTATTCAGCTCCGGCAATGAAGTCATCAAAAACATTTTGCTTTTTCAACTTCATTCCTGCCTCATGCCACTTCTCGCCGTATTCGCTACCACCACGCAAATTCGTAACTACATAAATCCCTCCTTTTTCTAACCAAGGAATTAAGCTGGCAGAGAAGGATGGAGTAGAGCTAATGTTGAATCCACCATAGCCATAAATGATCGTCGGATTTTTACCATTTAATTCAATGCCTTTTTTGCTCACGATAAACATCGGAACTTGGGTGCCATCTTTGGATGGATAGAACTTTTGCACGACCGTGTAATCTGATGGATCGAAGGCCAATAATGGTTTTTGGAATACCGTAGACGTATTCGATGCTAAGTCATAGCGGTAAATCGTCGGTGGAAAATTGAAAGAAGAATACGTGTAGAATGTAAATTTATCCTCTTTCTCGCCACCAAAACCACCGGCATTTCCTAAACCTGGCAAGGCCACAGTCCCTAAGGCTTTACCTGTGTAATCATAAATAGACACGCGGGAAGTCACATCTTTTAAATAATTCAAGAATAAGCGTTTGCCCACGGTATTCACCCCTTGCAAAGGCTCAGATTTCTCAGCAACAATCGTTTTCCAGTTTTCCTTCGAAGGATTCACTGGATCTACGCGAACAATTTTCTTGTTCGGTGCACCTTCATTCGTTTCTAAAATCAAGATGTCGCCATCATTATCTACTATGCTGAAATCGTATTTTCCGGGTTCAGCCACAACAGGCTTGAACTTCGTTTCTTTTTTAGAAGCATCTAACACCCAAAGTGCGTTCCCATCCAAACCTTTACCACGGTCTGAAATCGTCAAGAATGCGAAACGCTCGTCATCGGAAGTGCTTACCGTGTGGAAACGTTGTGGATTTTTCGGATCCTCATAAACCAATTGATCTTGTGACTGAGGCGTTCCTACCGTATGAAACCACACCTGATGATTCTCGTTTTTCGTGCTCAATTCTTTCCCCTTACCCGGCTCTGGATAGCGAGAATAGTAGAAACCATTGCCTTTCCAAGCCACGCCACTCACCTTTACCCAGCTCAATTCATCGGCCAGGTTTTTACCCGTTTCCATGTCGCGAACATAATAGGTTTGCCAGTCGCTTCCGCTTAAACTCAGACCTACACAGGCATATTTTCCGGTCTTGTTCAAAGAGAAAACCGTTAAACGAGTCGTTCCATCCTTCGATAACGTGTTGGGGTCGATGACCTGCTCTGGTTTCCCATTGAGGCCTTTTTGACGGTATAAAACGGATTGATTTTGCAAACCGCTGTTTTTGTAGAAATAATACCATTCGCCTTTGCGTGAAGGGGCGGAGATTTTTTCATAGTTACTAAGCGCCTCGATGCGC
>JBMSJH010000206.1:0-3743 GCA_049418705.1 Aquirufa sp. | reverse complement strand
ATAAGTAAATGGTGAATGGTAAGTGGTAAACGGTAAATGAAAAAATATATCTGCTAACATTTATAATTCACCATTCACCATTTACCATTATTTCTGCCATTTACCATTATTTAATCATTTCGTCTCCCATTCAACAAATTCAAATAATAAAGCAACTGCGCTAGCATACCCAAGGCAGCAACTACATACGTCATTGCAGCCCACCAAAGCGCATCTTTCGACATCGCATATTCTGCAGGCGTAACGATTCCTTTTTCTTTGATCCAGTTTAAGGCTCTATTTGAAGCATCGAATTCAACCGGTAAAGTAACGAAGCTAAACAAAGTAGCCATCGCGAAAAGAGCTACACCAATGGCCAATAGGGTAGAGTTTCCAGTAGAATACAGGGCGAACATGCCTATCATCAATAAGATGGGCATAAATCCGTTGGCGATACTTAACATGGGGACCATAGCGCTACGGAACTGTAGGAAGGAATAAGCTCTTGCGTGTTGGACTGCGTGACCACATTCGTGGGCAGCAACGGCAGCGGCAGCGGCGTTTCGGCCGTGGTACACATCCGCACTTAAATTGACGGTTCTGTTAGCGGGATTGTAGTGGTCAGTTAACTGGCCTTCTACTGAAATGATTTGTACATCTGAGATTCCGTGGTCTGCTAACATCTGGGCCGCAATTTCTTGTCCAGATAAATTGCTTTGCAAAGGCGTTTGTGAATAGGTTTTAAACTTTGATTTTAGTCGCCAAGAGATAAGCATACCTGCGACCCCGAAAATAATGGCAATGAAATACATAGAATTATTGTTTAAGTTTTTGAATGATTTTGGTGGTTGAATAGTCTGGCACTAAAGCGATGGTTTTTACTTCCCCGCCGGCTGCGATTACTTCTTTGGCCCCTACAATCGTCTCAATCGTATAATCGTCACCCTTTACTAGCACATCAGGAGTCAGTGCCTGAATAAGTTCCAAAGGGGTTGACTCGCCGAAAATAATCACCATCGAAACAAATCCCAAAGCCGCGATCAGACGTGCCCGCGCATATTCCGAATTAACGGGTCTCTCGACTCCTTTTTCAAGCGTTCGAACAGAGGCATCCGAGTTAACCGCGACGATCATTTGGGTGCCAAATTCGCTCGATTTTTCCAAATAGTCCACATGTCCTAAATGCAAAATATCGAAGCAGCCATTAGTGAAAACGACTTTATCTCCGTCCTTTTTCCATACTTTGCGACGCTCAATAGCTTCAGATAGTGTGACTATTTTATGTTCAGTTCTGTTCGACACGAGACGAAATTTTGGGTAAAAATAAAGTAAGTATAAAACTAAATCCCCCTAATAACAAGAGGGTGATCATTTGAGTTCCGTGGAAAAAGGTAGCCAGCATAAATCCGTCTTTGTAGGCCAGGGAATAGAAAACGAATGCGGATGCCACTAAACTGTGGTAGGCGCCTATGCCCCCTTGGGTAGGAGTGGCCATCCCGAAAGTTCCCATCACTAAAACAGTTAATGCGGCGCTAAGGCCTAGGTTTTCGCTGATGGGAAAGGCTAAAAATAGGGTATAAGTGCTCAGGTAATAACACAGCCAAATTCCAACGCTATAGGCGATGAATTTTCCGGGAGCGGTTAGGTTGCGAATGCTACCGATTCCGGAGATCCAACCTAAGAGCATTTTGCCGATTTTGGATTCCTCGCCGATATTTTGAAGGAAATCTTTGAACTTCCAAAGAACGCCTAATCCAATTAAACCAAGAACAGAAGCGGCGATAATTAGCGTTCCAGATGGTAAATGCAACGTAGGGAAAAGACTTTTTTGAAGCGGTTCCCATTCGAATAGAAACGTGATTCCGACTAAAACGACAAGGCTTAACAGGTCGACAATTCTTTCGGTGATTACCGTGCCAAAAGATTCTTCAAACGGAATGTCTGCCGTTTTTTTCAAAGAACCACAACGTGATACTTCGCCTAAACGGGGGACTAGAAAATTCGCAAAGTAGCCGATTAATACGGCAGAAAATGTGCGCACAGTGCCAGGCTGATAAGACATGGCGCTTAGTAGTTGCTCCCAACGCAAGGCCCGTAACAGATGCGAAAGGATGGCAATCACCACGGATACGGCTACCCAATTATAATCGGCTTGCTGGAAGGTCTGAAGGATATCATTCCAATGCAATTGGCTTTTAGAAAAAGCCCAATACAACAAACCAGCTGCTAATAAACTTGAAATAAGGTATTTTATTATCGACTTGAGCATCTTGTTTGTAAATCAGATCGCAAATTAAAGACCTTTCATTGTATAATGATGGTGATAATCCGATTATTTTTTTGTATTTTTGCAATGTTTTTTGGGGTATTTTGCCCCTAGTAATCAAATTAGAATGGCCAAATTACGTATTCTTTACGTTTCAAGTGAGGTAGATCCTTTTCAAAACACGTCTAAAATTGCTGATTTCGTTCGTGCCCTTCCTACTGCAATGCAGGAGAGAGGTATGGAGATAAGAATTTTAGTTCCTAGATTCGGTTCGATCAATGAGCGTAAAAACCGATTGCACGAAGTTGTTCGTCTTTCTGGTATTACCATTCCAATGGGAGAGGAAGAAAAGCCTTTGACCATTAAAGTAGCGAGTATTCCAGCTGCGAAATTGCAAGTATACTTCATTGATAACGAAGATTATTACCAACGTAAATATGTGCTTAACGATAAGGAAGGCGCCTTTTATGCGGACAATCACGAGCGTGCTATTTTCTTCTGCAAAGGAGCATTAGAGACGGTAGTAAAGTTAGGTTGGGCACCCGATATCATTCACTGTAATGATTGGATGTCTAGTTTAGTGCCTTTGTATATTTCGACGCATTACCAAAATCACCCGATTTACAAGGATTCGAAAACTATTTTCTCTCCACACAATTCTGCTTTTGATTTTACGTTTGAAGCAGACGATCTGATCGAAAAAGTGAAGATCGGAGATTTAGACGAAGCACATTTAGGTAGCTTAGCCGGTGGAAATTACGAAGCATTTATCAAGATAGGTGCAGAGTATGCTGACAAAATAGTTTCTTTAGAAAATGCGGATAATAGCCGTATCCAATCGATTATTGATGAATATCAACATAAAACCTCTCAAAACATTGCCGACAATGACCTCGATTTCTTCGAAAAAACGTACTTGGAAATGTCCGGCAATTAAATGGGTAGGAATTCTTTCCTTATTCCTTGCATCCTGTGATACACCTAAAGAAATCGGCGACGATTTGTTTAGCGTGGAAGTGGGCTTGAATTATACAGATACGATTACAGTTAAATCGTCATCTGTTCTGATTGATTCCATTTATACCGGTTCTCCTAGTACGATGTTAGTAGGAAATTACAATCACCCAGTCCTTGGATTAGCGGAATCTGCAGTTTTTACACAGGTTTCCAGCATCGATACTTTGTTCGCAAAAGCAACTTCGGTGTATGATTCACTGACTTTACGTTTAGCTTATTCAGGTTACCAAGGGGATACAACGAAGACGCAAACCTTGAGCGTATATCGTTTATTGGATAGTTTAAACAGAGGTACTGATTATTTTGCGAATTCTACGATTCGTTCAGATGTAGCTATTTTAGGGCGTCATACTTTTGCACCTCGTCCCATCCGAACAAAGGCGATGAATGGAGATTCTATTCGATTCGATACGCTTCGTTTTAGAATGTCTGATACCTTTGGTCGTGAATTGTTGAGTAAATATGCGGAGACAACAGTAGC
>JBMSJH010000205.1:0-3780 GCA_049418705.1 Aquirufa sp. | reverse complement strand
AATCCGCCGGGCAAATCATCCCCGCCTAAATAAACGTCTACCGTGATGGGTGCATCGATGCTGTTTAAAATCAGCTCACTCGATTCGCTTAAGGTATACTTGCCATCTTCACTTAGATCAAAACGCCCGCGCACATAGGGGCTGATCGCTATCAGGAGTAGTCCGATACCGATAAAATAATACGCGCTAAAACGTTTCCAGTGTTTCATTATTCTGTTAAACAAGAAAAGCATCCCTTGCAGAATGCTTTTCTAATCGAATTTTATAAATCTTAATAGAACTTGTAACGCTTGTCTACAATGTTCGCATTTTCTTTAATTGCTTCGTTGATGTAGAATGAAGAACGTTGTGTGTTCATCATTTGGATTTGATTCTTGTATGGAGAGTAATCCGCTAAAGCTGGAGCAGGAGCACCGCTTAATTTCTCAGCGATAAACACACCGTTATCTCCTACGAATACTTTCGAACGCTTTCCGTTTTTCAAACCAGCGATACGACCTAAAGCAACCGCATCTGGACCTGCTGTATTCAACATACCGCTAGCCAAAGTCACATCTTGAACCGTCTCTACTAAAGCACCCGCACCGTAAGCCTGTGCGATTTGCTCTAATGAACCTTTCTTGTTCTCTAATTTCTTAGCGATCATTTCGCCTTTCAATTGATTGCGAACTAAAGCCGTTAATTCAATACGGAAGTCTTCTACTTTCACATTGTCCTTATCAGACTTTCCAGTCACATAAGCCACGATGTATTGAGAATCTTGCTCGAATACTTTCTTAGAACCATCACCTACAGACGTGTTGTCATCGAATGCCCAACGTACGATCTCACGAGCGTTTGTTAAGTTATTCACCGATGCCGCGTTTTCAGTTAAACGATCCGCACGCATCATGATTAAGTTACGGTCTTTTTTCAAAGCCACTTCGAACGAAGCTAAGTTGCCATTTGCATTAGCAAACGCATCAGCCGTCGTGAACACTTTGTCCATCGTTGCTTGAGAAGGAGCGATGTTCTTGTTGATCGCTGCTAACTTATAGCTTGTGTTTGTCTTAGCTTCAGTCACTTTCACTACGTGGAAACCAAATTCAGTTTCAACCACACCAGGCATTAAACCAGCGCCATTATAACCGAATAATGCTTTTTCGAATGATTTAGCCATTGATCCATTATTCTTGAAATAACCTAAGTCACCACCTTGTTGAGCAGTACCGTCCATTCCATTCATTTGGGCCAAAGTCTCGAAGCTCGCGCCTCCCTTAATTTGTGCCAAAATTCCTTCTGCACGTGTTCTCGCTTGCGCCTTCGCCGAATCCGACTTGTTCGCTGGTGCGATTAAGATGTGGCTAGCACGCATCGTGAATAAGGTATCTTTCTTCACGCCGCCGTATTTGTAGATCGAATACGTTAAACCGTTTTTGAAAGGTCCGTAGATACCACCTACTTGGAAGGAAGCTAATTGCTCTTTTACTCCTTCTGGAATCTCAGAATAAGAAACTAAGTACGGAGTACGTACGTCAGAGTTTAACATCGCAAAAGCTGAATCATTTTGCGCTACCGCTAAATCCTTCGCTAATTTCTTGATCGAGTTATAGAACTCAACTGTATCTTGTTTCGTAGGGATCACTGGGAAAGTTACGTATTGAATCGAACGTGTGTTCGTTCCTTTGAACTCATCCTTGTGCTTCGCTAAATACTCTTCTAATTGAGAATCTTGCACCTTAATGCTTGAATCCGCGATAGAGAAGAAAGGAACGAATAAGAATTTCGAATTGAACTTCGCAGTCTGTGCTTGGTATTCCTTCGCTGCATCCGCTTGCGTCACGTAGTTAGACATACGCATCAAGTTCTCGTATTTCGCACGGATACGATCTTGAGAGATAGATTTCTCAAAACGATCCCAAGCTTGTTGTTGCTCTACTGGCAATGTCTTCAAGTTCTTTAAGAACTGAATGACGAAAGTCTTGTCAAATTGACCCGTTTGTGGGTTAGTGAATTGCTGACGAACAGATGGGTGGATGTTATTTCCTTGCACCATGTCGATTAATTCTTCGTCAGAAACCTTGATTCCTAAAGCATCGAATTCTTTTTTATAAGCGATGTCTAAGATTAATTGGTTCCAAACTTGGTCACGAATCATGCTCGCCTCTTGCTCAGATGGACCTTTGCCCGTTTGAGCCGTATAATTTTGCGTAGCTTCTTCTACTTTCTTTTGGAAATCTTGGATCATGATGCTTTCTCCAGCAATCTCACCCACTTCTTGCGAGTTAGACCCGAACAAGGATGATTTACCTTGGAAAATATCACTTCCTACTAGGAACAAAACTAAACTGATAGCAATCGCCGCCGCCGCTATTCCTGACTTCTCTCTAATTTTTGTAATTAATGCCATTATAAGGATAAATAATTGTTTTTACGCTCTGTTTTGCTTTTGTGTTTTGAACAAAAGAAACGCAAAATAATCACATTTCTAGTTCAAAAGCAAGGGTTAATTTGCTAAAACCGTTTTTAAACTTTGTAAAAATTGATCCGCAATTTTTTGATCGATCGCTAAGCTCGGCAAAAGGCGCAACGTGTGCTTGCCAGAATAACCGCAGAAGATGTGTTCTTTAAATAATAAAGCATCTCTCACGGTCCCCACAGGCTGTTCTACCTCAATTCCGATCATCAATCCGCGACCTCTCACTTCCGTGATGCCGTTAATGCCTTTCAATTCTTTTTGAATATAGTCACCCATTTTCGACGCGTTCTCAATCAACTTTTCTTCTTGAATCACATCCAGCACCACATTCGCTGCCGTACACGCCAGGTGATTTCCCCCAAAAGTCGTCCCCAGCAAGCCATAACTCGCCTGAATATGCGGTGCAATAAGCACCCCACCGATAGGAAAACCATTACCCATTCCTTTGGCAGTCGTCATCATATCCGGATGAATCCCTGCAAACTGATGCGAGAAGAAATGTCCTGAACGGCCATAACCGCACTGAACCGAATCCAAAATCAACTGTGCTCCCGTCTCATCACAACGCTTTCTAAGCGCTTTCAAAAACGCATCACTCGCCACCTGAATTCCACCCACACCTTGAATGCCTTCTACAATCACCGCCGCCGTCTCTTCCGTAATTCCCGCTTCCAATTCTTCTAGGCCATTAAATGGCAAGAAAGTCACATGCGACGTATCATTTATAGGTGCCACAATGCTCGGATTATCCGTCACCGCAACCGCCCCAGCCGTTCTTCCGTGGAATGCCTTCGAAAAAGCCACCACCTTCTTACGACCCGTATGAAACGACGCTAATTTCAAGGCGTTCTCGTTCGATTCCGCTCCCGAATTCGTCAAAAACAAGGTATAATCCTCGTATCCGGACACTTTACCCAGCTTCTCCGCCAGCTCTTGCTGACCCGAAATGATGATCGAATTCGAGTAGAAGCCAATGTGATGAAGCTGCTCCGTCATTCGCTTCACATAGGTAGGATGCGAGTGTCCGATGGAAATCACCGCGTGACCACCATATAAATCCAGGTATTCCTGTCCATTTTTGTCCCAAACCGTACTACCCTTGGCTTTCACAAGCTCAATGTCGTAGAGGGGGTAAACGTTGAATAAGTTCATATTATTAGTCAGTTGTCAGTGGGCAGTGGTCAATAGTCAGTATCCGGTAGTCAGTAACCGGTAGTCAGTAATCAGTATCCAGTAGTCGGTTAAAACATTTACCATTTACCATTCACCATTTACCATTCATTCACCATTTACCATTCATTCACCATTCACCACTTACCATT
>JBMSJH010000204.1:0-3780 GCA_049418705.1 Aquirufa sp. | reverse complement strand
TGGAAATAGAACAGTAATATTTAATTAAGTGTGTCCTTGGCCGGAGTTGAACCGGTGAGTAACTGATTAAGATTTTTACGATTATTTTGATAGTAGTCGTGCTGTAATAATTTAAAGGAATTAATTGAACAGGGCACCACTTTTGTGGTGCCCTGACCCCTCTGTTATTTTCTTACTTAACCTCGAGATGATGGAGAAGCCTTTGGAGATGGCTTGGCAGGCTTTGGAGTCAAAGTAGGCTTAACTGGCTTAGCGCCTGGATTTGGTAAAGCTTCAAGAGCAACTTTTCGTTCTGTAATTAATTTTTCTAACGAATCTTTGCTAGCCCTGGCAATAACTTTCTTGGCTTCGGCCGTTGCTGCAGCTTCAACTGCTGCCTTTGTGGATGCCCTTAGGGCATCTGCATCAGACTTAAACTTAGTTGCGATTGCTTTTCGTGCCTCTTCATTAGCTTTCTTGATTTCAAGATACTTCTTGAGCGCAGCCTGATAAGCATCCATCTTGGCTTGATTCTCAGCCTTCCAAGCTGTGATGGCTGTCTTATTACCACCATTTCCTTCTGCGAAAGTAGCTGTGCTGGATCCGAAAATCACCCCAAGAGAAATAAGGGCAATAAGAGTAATTCTTCTCAATTTAATTCCTTTCCATTTATTGGTCGAACGTGAGAATGTTTGCTTAAATCTTTGTGAGAATCTTGTGAAAAAGGCATTGAATTCTTTCGAATCCCGCTATCAAATAAAATTCTAGCCTCTTTCTTTCACCCTATGGCATTAATCTACCCTCATGGCAAGTAATACTCGGATTTTAGTGGTGGAGGACGAGCAATCAATTCGTGACCTAATTCGTGATTCACTCTCTTTAATTGAAGTTGATACTGATGAAGCAGGAGATGGTTTAGAAGCACTAAATAAGTTGAGACGTCAAAGTTTTGATTTGATGATTCTAGATGTGAACCTACCTAAGATCGATGGCTTTGCCCTACTATCAAAAATTCGTGAAGAGGGTTCAGGAATTCCAGTACTTGTACTCAGCGCGCGTTCACAAAGAGATGAGATAACACAAGGATTGAAAATTGGCGCGGATGACTACTTAATCAAACCATTTGGAATTGAAGAGTTGATTCTTCGCGTAAAAGCTATTCTTAGAAGGACAAAACCAGCTTCAGCGGAGTCGAAAAAATTAATTTGTGGTCCAATAACAATGGACCAAGAAAGACACCTCGTCACCTTTAACAGTGAAAAAGTTGAACTTTCAGCAACAGAATTCTCACTACTTGAAGGATTATTAAATCGTTCTGGAAAAGTAGTAAAGAAGGAGTTACTTCTAGCCGAGGTTTGGGGAATAGATTTCCCATCAAACACGACTGTGGTTGAAACCTACATCTCATATCTGCGCCGTAAACTTCATCGAGATGGTTATCAAGGAATTAAGACAGTCCGAGGTGTCGGTTTCCAAATCCTAGGAGAGTAATGAATCTTCAAATCAGGCTAATACTCCTACTCTCATCTATCGTGACTCTGGTATCGGCCTCAATTGGAACTTTTGCGGTCTCTCAGTCATATCAACAACAATTAAGTCTCAATGACATCAAGATTGAAAATGTAATTCTGCAGTTAAAGCAATCTTCAGAAGATCCGCTAACTGTAGCCACTTTCATTGCAGATCAATCCGATTTTCCATTCTCATTGAGCCTCATTACAGAAGACCTCCAAGTGGTAGTAGTGATTGACAAATCTGGCGAAATTTCAGATTCAGTAGACTTAAATTTTCTTGAACGCGCATCTGATAAGCCCATTAATCTTGGAGAGAGTCGGGTTCGCTCCTTGAAGCTTTCAGGGGCTGAATACCTAGTTGTTGGCTACTCTTTATCAGAGCTAAGAGATCTGCGAGGGAAAAACCAACTTTATTTAGGAATCTTCACAATATTAGTTTTAATCGTAGCCATCTTATTCTCATACTTTTTCTTTAGAAGGGATGCGCAACTCAATCGCGCTGCCCGAGCACTAGATGAAAATCAAGAAAGAATGTTGGAATTTCTAGGCGATGCAGCTCATGAATTACGAACACCTCTCACAGTAATTCGAGGATATTTTGATTTAATTAAAGGCGGTAGGGGCGATAATGACAAGCGTCAAGATTATGAGAGGCATGTCGACCGCGAGATTGGCAGAATGCAAAAACTAATTAATGATCTTTTAGATGCAGCTGAATTAGAATCTAAAGAAATGAGCCTCGATTCACATTCTAATGTTTCAACCGCCTTAAACAATCAAGTTGCTCAACTAAAGGAACTCCAACCGCAGCGCAAAATAGACACCTCAATCGAAAATAATGTCGTGGCCGTTATTGAACAAGAAGATCTCGATAGATTGCTAGGAAATATTTTTTCTAATATTAAGCGCTATACCCCGGACAATTCCCCACTAGAGATTAATTGTCGTCACTCTGGAAAACTAGTAACTTTTGAGATTGCGGACTCGGGCCCAGGATTGCCCAAAAAGTTCTACGAGGATGGAGTAAGGGCATTTCGGCGTTTTGATAGTTCGCGTTCTCGCGATGCCGGAGGAAGCGGTCTTGGTATGTCAATTATTCAGAAAGTCGTAAAGCGATGGGGTGGAAGATTAGAACTCTCTCCAAGTAAGGCAGGCGGATTAAAGATTAGAGTAATTCTTAAGCTTTCCCAAGGCTAGGCTCCTAGTTAAATCTTTGAAGGAATCGTATATTTGTGAGCAACTTGCAAATTCTTTCGACCAGAGTCCTTCGATCTTGCAGCTAAGAAGTATTCGACGGTTGCAAGATTGGGAGTGACGCTAACCCGGACATGGCCCGAATTTGGCGCTTTCGTTCCGCTCTTGTAAGCCGCGTCATTGAAATAGGAGAAGGTGTCATCTGCAGGGTTCGGCATCGATTGGTAAATGATTCCATCGCGTTCTTGAGTGACAAATATGTGATCATGGCCCTGGAAGAATATTGAAACCTTATTTTTAACCATCAAGTCATGTATGGGCAGCTCCCAGTTGGGTCGCTCCTTTTCAAAGGAGGTTACACCTTTGGGATCCCTACCTCCCCATTCGTAATCGTAGGAAAGTTCAACAGCACCTCTTCCAGTTCCCATGACATGGTGTGCAAAAACAAACTTAAATTTTGCATTACTTTCTTCAAGTGTCTTTTTAAACCATGCATATTGCTCGTCGCCAATTCCAATTCCCCATAAATTTTTGGAGTTTCCTCCCCCACCTCCGGCACCTCCGGTATTTCCCCCTTGCGTACCGCTTGCAGAATTCTTTTTACCGCCTTTAGTGGCACCACTTGCATCATCTGCTACTAAAACCCCTGCTACATTGTCGACTGCATTCTTCGAGTGCCAGTAAGGATCAAGGGTTACAAATAAGGCATCTCCCCAAGTCCAAGCGTAATAATCGCGAGGCAAACCTACTCCAGGAATCTCTTTTGAGTTCCCTGAATAAAAATCATTAGGAGCTGGAAGAGGGTAATACTTCAATCTGGCGTTACCGGCTAATACTGCTGGATTGGTAGTCGTTCCATCAAGTAGGTAAGCAGCTGCCTGCTCATGGTTTCCATTAACAAGGAAGATCGGAACTGACGAACCAATGACACCTAGCCAGTCTCGATGAGTTCTGTAGATCTTTTCTACGTTCGCCTGATTTGCTTGTCCTTTAGAAATCAACGGATCAATGCTGAAATCATCGCCCATAAGAATATGAAAATCGGGTTGTTGCTCTGCAACATTTGCCATGGTGACGTAATAAAGGTCTGAGT
>JBMSJH010000203.1:0-3799 GCA_049418705.1 Aquirufa sp. | reverse complement strand
TTATTTCCTGTAATTACAGAAACAGGAGCGAATTTGAACTCAATGGTATGTTTACCAGCTGGAATAGCTAGACCACGTAAAACGTAATCCGCTTGCACGTGATTCGTTTCTTTACCATCGATATAGGCTTTCCAGTCTTTGTTTCCTCGGTAGTAAATTTCAGAGAAAACGGCAAAAGAAGCTTCCTTTGAGTCCGATGTATAAGTCAAATGATTCGGCTTATACGATGTTAAATTAATCGTTCCGCCCGTTTTAAAGCTGGCTCCTGGCACGAAAGAAGCATCTTTTTTCTCGACTAATGCCACGTTACGTGGATCGATTTTACCAATTCCATTCAAGGCCTCATCCGCCGTAGGAACCACTTGAACCGAAGAGACAAGCCAGGCATTTCCTAAAGCACCTGGATTGGTTTGTGGTGCTAATTGGCCAGTTGAATCTGGGCTTAGAATGTATTTCGTATTTAGCATATTCAGGATGTTCATTTGTCCTGGATTTGCAGTGAACTGTTTCTCGATTAATTCTTGGTAGCGACGTAATTTTGCCGCATGATATCCACCCAAAGACTGATGGTAATAAGACGTAGTCGCGTCGCTCATAAAATTGGTTGCGACGTTAACCACACGGTAATGGGTGGAATCTTGAAGGATTTTTTGGTCTGCTGGCGTAGGCAAGATTTGCTCATCTAAAGTTGCTTTTGAAACAAAGAAATCTTTGCCAAAATAGCGTTTCGCCACCGGCGTCAAGTCAAAAATACCTAATAGAACCAAGGCAATTAACCAGATGGATTTCTTGACTTTCCCCGTGCTAGCCACCCATAAAATGCCTACTCCAATCAAAACGATGAAGAAACTGCGGAAGGCATCTGATTGGAATAGTTCGATGCGATCGAGTTGAATCGAGCGCCAGATTTGGTTATTTAGCGCCGTATCTTGAATTAGCGCTCCGCCAAAATTAGGTCCTTTGAAGTCAAAAAATAAATCCGGCGCCATTCCGAAAAATAGAGCAAGCCCGCCACTTAATCCAGCAGCATATAATAATGGTTTTTTGATATCCGACCAGCTCGCTTTTTGCTGAATGAAGCGAATCAAACCTAAGATGCCTAAACTAACGAACCCTAATTGAACGAAAGACAATACCATAGTGATGGCTCTGAATTTATTGAATAGGGGGAAGTATTGGAATAAGAGGCCGTTGAAAAAGAAGTATTTACCCCAAGCGAACGTGATAAATAAGGCGGTAAATCCGATGATCCACCATTTTTCGGCAGATTTGATGTAGAATGCTCCGAATAAAAATAAGAAAATGACTAAAGCACCGGCATAGGCTGGGCCTGCTGTATAGCTTTGTTCACCCCAATAAGCGGGCCCTTTTTCGACGAAACCTAAGGCTTGCTCTTCAGGAATGCCCGCATTCGTCATTGTTTGATACGTATTCGAAGCGGTACCACCTAAATCACCACCTGAGGCACCACCCATGAAATTCGGGATTAATAAAGTACCTGTTTCAGCGATTCCATAGGACCAATCGAAGGCGTAAGTTTGGTCTAAACCATCTCCACGTGATTTATTGGCGCTTAATTCGGAGGCGCCACGCGTCGTTTCTTTGGCATATTCGTAGTTATTCCAAAGACGCATCGAGTGAGTCCCTACCGCTAAAACTAATCCTAAACCTAGCAATAATCCGCGCTTTAACCATTCTACCACTGTTTTTTGAACGATGGCTTGAGAAAGGGTATAGATTTTATAGAATCCGATGATGAAGAAAAGGTAATACGTTATTTGTACGTGGTTAGCGTATAATTCGAGGGCCATTCCTAGCGTGAACAAGGCGGCTCCTAGCCATTTGCGATTCCCCCAGCCCAGTTTTACGCCTGCTAAAACGATAGGGGCATAGGCTAAAGCTAATACCTTAGAAGTGTGTCCTGCTGGAATGATGACCATATTATAGGTCGCAAAGGCATAAAAAACGGCTCCGGCGAAGCCTAAAATAGGTGAGGCTCCCATCGCCCAAAGCAAAATATACATCCCCAACATCTGCAAAACGAGCAAATTAACGGGAGATGGTAAGAGGTTGGTGATGAAAGAACCGATTTTGGCAGAAATAGAATACGGATAAGATCCAGAAATCTGGTAAGTAGGCATCCCGCCAAACATCGAATTAGACCACCAAGCATCCTCGCCAGTCTTTTCTTTGTACTGTATGCTCTCCTGCGCCGCCGCCTGGGCTTGCTGAATATCGTGCTGAATCAATACTTTTCCTTGTAGAACAGGTCCACAATAAATAAAAGCAATCAATAAAAAGCCCAAAAGGACAATCCCATGGGGGGCAAAGGAGCGCAAATTAATTTTCATATCTTATGAGATCGATACTAATTCAAGTTCAAAAGTTAAATCACGGCCAGCTAATGGGTGATTTGCGTCTAAAGTAACGTGAGAATCGGTTAAATCAGTGATCACCACTTCTACCACGTGGCCACCATCTTGGTGCATCGATAACGAAGCGCCTAATTCTAATTCAATGTGTGGTGGAATTTGAGCACGCTCTAAAGTCACCGTATTTTCTGGAGAATGTTCGCCATACGCTTCAGCAGCTGGGATAACAACGGTTTTTTTCTCACCAATTGCCATGCCAGTTACGCCATCATCAAAACCTTTGATAACCATTCCAGAACCTAATTGGAATTCAAGTGGAGTTCTTCCTACAGAAGAGTCAAAAATAGAACCGTCGGTGTGTTTACCTGTGTAGTGTACGGCAACCTTGTCGCCGGTTTTTGCAATAGACATAATGAATCGTTAAAATTTAAAAATAAGCTACAAATAACACGAATTTTCGCAGGCTTTCAAAGCAATTAAAGCCACCATTTACCATCTCTTCTCTCTACTCTATACTCTCTTATCTACAAATCGAAGCTTTATACTTCAGTGATAAGGTGTCCCCCAGCTCAATCGCCGTCTTGAAATCTAGACAAGCATCGTCTAATAGACCTAAATGCATTAGATTTAATCCGCGATTATAATAGGTCTCATGGTAGTACGGGTATCGAATAATGGATTTAGAAAAGTCCCGAATGGCTCCTTTATCATTCCCTAATTTTGATTTGAAGTAGCCGCGATAGAAGTAATAGTCTGCATTGGTTGAATCGAGCCGAATAGCTTTGGTTAAGTCTGAAATAGCTCCTGAATATTGTTCCATGGATCCTCGAGAAAATGCTCTTGCGAAGTAGATTTCTGGGTTTTTAGGGTCTTTTGTGAGAGCAACAGAGAAATTATAGGTGGCTTGCTCGTATTTTTCTTGTTGGATTTGGCTGAGTCCAGCAGCATATTTTAACATGCAGGAGCTGCAGAAAACGAGGGAAAACAAAGCGATGATGAGTCGGATCATTTGAATTGGACGATGGTAATTCCCGCACCGCCACGGTCTGCATGTTCGTCAGTAATCGATTTAATTTCTTTGTAGCGTCTTAATTGTTCACGGATGAGTGTACGCAAGATTCCGTCACCTTTTCCGTGTAAAATTTGCACTTCTGGAACTCCTAAAAGTAGGCAATCGTTGATGTATTGGTCCAAAATAACGTAAACTTCCTCTCCTCGTTTGCCTCTCACATCCAGTTTTAATTGGAATTGTGCCATACGATCGTTGATGTCGATGCCACGAAGAGGAGCCGTACTTTTTTTCTGTTGTTTAGGCGGTACGATTTTTTGAAGGCGATTTAACTTAATGGTACTTCGAATAGCACCCAGCGAAATCATGGCGTCTTTGCCTTTTAATTCGAGGATTTGTCCCAAAGTAGGTTCATCTC
>JBMSJH010000202.1:0-3824 GCA_049418705.1 Aquirufa sp. | reverse complement strand
TCGGTTTGACATTCACCTCGGATCTCTTCCGAATGCTCGGTTGGATGTTAGGGGCTTTGCTCTTGCAAACCCTATTGCAATTCTCTACTTCCTATTTAGCGGGTTATTTAGGCCAAACCGTCATCCGCGACATTCGTATCCAATTGTATGAGAAGATTGTCAATTTGCGCTTAGCGTTCTTTGATGCGACTCCTATTGGTCGACTAGTTACGCGTACCGTATCGGATATTGAAACCCTAAATGATGTCTTTTCAGAAGGATTAGCCTCTATTGCGGGTGATTTACTACAGTTATTTCTGATTCTTGCGGTGATGTTTTACGCGGATTGGCGATTGACCTTAATCATCGTGGCGACGGTTCCCTTCATGATCTTTTCAACTTATGTATTTAAGGAATACATCAAGAAATCATTTACAGAGGTGCGTACGGCGGTGGCGAACTTGAATTCATTTGTGCAAGAACATATTTCGGGGATGCTTATCGTCCAAATGTTCCACGCCGAAAAACAAGAATTAGCTAAGTTTAATCGCATTAACGAGGAACATCGAGATGCAAATATCCGCGGGATTCTCGCTTATTCGGTGTTTTTCCCTGTAGCCGATGTGATTGCGGCGATTGGGACTGGACTGGTAGTTTGGGCGGCTTCTACCTATATCGTGAAAGAAGAGATGGGGGTGGGGACTTTGACCGCCTTTATCATGTTCATTAATCTTTTTTACCGACCTATACGGATGTTGGCGGATCGTTTTAATACGCTTCAAATGGGCATTGTGTCAACGGAACGTATTTTGACCTTACTTGACTCTACCGATTACATTCAAAATAATGGGACGATTCAGGCGGACGAGATTAAAGGAAAAATTGAGTTCTCTGATGTTACGTTTGCTTACCAGGAGCCGGAGTGGGTCGTGAAGAACGTTAGTTTTCAAGTGGAGGTTGGAAAGACCTGTGCCATTGTAGGGGCAACGGGTGCGGGTAAATCGTCCATTATTGGGCTTTTGGGTCGTTTATATGATTGCCAAAGCGGCGAAATCAAAATCGATGGCGTTCCCCTTACTTCTTATGAGATAGGCTCCTTGCGTAAAAATATTGCCGTCGTTCTTCAAGATGTTTTCTTATTTAGCTCTTCGATTGCCTATAATATTAACCTGGGTGATGAGTCGATTACGGAGGAGAAAATGATCGAAGCGGCGAAAGCTGTGGGGGTGCATGATTTTATCATGTCGCTGCCGGGCGGATATGCCTATGAGGTAAAAGAACGTGGTGCAACCTTGAGTGTGGGTCAACGTCAATTGATTTCTTTTGTGCGGGCTTTGGTCCATAATCCAAAAATTATTGTGCTGGACGAGGCTACTTCTTCGGTGGATTCAGAGACGGAAGTCTTGATTCAACAGGCCATTTCTACCTTAATGAAAGGGCGTACAGCCGTTGTTATTGCCCACCGTCTTTCTACGATTCGTAATTCCGATCAAATCTTAGTGATGGACAAAGGGGAAATTAAAGAGCGTGGCACTCAAGATGAATTGTTAGCTTTGGATGGTTTATATGCGCAGCTCTATCATCTACAATTCAGAAAATAAACGTATCTTTACGGGCTTATGAATTTGAAAAATAAAATTATAATTGCTTTAGTTGCCTTGATCGGGCTAAGCGCGTGTGGAAAGTTCGAGAAGTTCAGAAAGAGCGCCAGCGTTCCTACGAAGTACAAAGCCGCGGTAGATTATTACAAGAAAAAGGAATTCGACAAGGCTGGGATTCTGTTTGATGAGGTGTTGCCTTTATTGACAGGGGATTCTACACAGGAAATGGCTACTTTTTATCAGGCCAAATGCGATTTTGAATTAGCGAATTACACAGTCGCTAATACGCACTTTAAACGTTTTTCAGAGGTTTTTTCTCGTTCTGAATTTGCAGAGGAATCCATTTATATGGCGGCATTCTCGCTGTACAAAGACTCCCCTAATTTCAACCTAGATCAAACGGGTACCCTTGCTGCTATCAATGAATTACAGAGTTATTTGAATAATTACCCGGATTCGAAGTACCGCGAGGATTGCAGTTTGATGATCAAGGATCTTCGTAAGAAATTAGAGAAGAAAGCCTATGAGAAGGCTAAATTATACTATAAAACGTCGCCTTTCAATATCGCTTCATTAAAGTCTGCGGTTATTGAGATTACGAATTTTCAACGTGATTTCCCAGATTCAGATTATAACGAAGAGATGGCCTATTTCAAGGTAGTTTCCCAATTTGATTTGGCCAAAAGCACGGTAGAATACAAACAAAAAGAACGTTACGAAGAGGTGGTTAAATTCTATTTAGAGTTTATCGATAAATACCCTCAGAGCTCTTTCTTGAAAACAGCAGAGAAATGGTATACAGAAAGCCAAAATGAGGTAGTTCGGATTGCCAAAATCGAAGCAGAATACAAGGCCCTGCAGGAAAAAGAGAAATCGAATACTTCTAAAATTGCTACCAGTCCGCAATAGTATTTCTTAAAAATTAACGTTAAATTTGCTATCTTAAATTATATAGAGATGTCCAAGACCCCAACAAATCCATCCATCATTACACGTGATGTAGATAAGATCGCTGCTAAAACTGGTAACGTATACGAATCAATTACCATTATTGCTCAAAGAGCTCGTCAGATTTCGAGCAAGATGAAAGAAGAATTATCAGGTAAATTATCTGAATTTGCTTCATCTGTGGATAACTTAGAAGAGATTTTTGAGAACCGCGAGCAAATCGAAATCTCTAAATACTACGAGCGTATGCCTAAGCCATCTGCTTTAGCTATTGATGATTTCTTAGCTGATAAAGTAGATTTCAGAAACCGCGAAGAAGGTACAGCTGAAAACCAATAGTTTTTATTTGATCGAACGATCATGAAATCCATCCGATTTCTATTGATATTCTTATTAAGTTCTTGGGCTGTTCAAGCTCAAGAACTTTCTACTTTTATAACCATCAGCACAGAGCAATTACAGCTCGATCAGCAGCGTGGTAGTTCTCAAGTCTACGCAGAATTACAAAGAACGATGCAAGAATTTATGAATGGCCGCCGATGGTCATCAGACAATTTTGCACCGGAAGAAAAAATAAAGCTAAATATCAATTTGCTTTTAACGAAGTCATCTGCTCAAGGTGATATCGAAGCCACAGCGCGAGTTCAAGTGCTGCGTCCAGTATTTAATACGTCTTACGAAACTGTGCTTTTGAATTTAGTTGACAAGAACTTCAATTTCAAATACCAAGTAGGTAACCCCATCACGTATAATGACAACAGCTATTCAGATAACTTGAGTTCTCTGATGGCCTTTTATGCTTATATCGCATTAACTTATTCCTACGATTCATTTGGTCCAAAAGGAGGGGAGCCCTTCGTTCAAAAGCTCACGAACCTAACTAATTTAGCCCAAAACTCCGGCTCAGGTTGGGGCACAATGGCTGATGTTCGCAGTCGTATCGGTATTTCTGAAAATCTGATTAATCAAAATTTGCAAGCCATGCGCGAGGTATATTATGATTACCACCGCGTCTATCTAGATAAAATGGCTGAGAATCCGGATGCAGCCAGGAAAGGCTTGCTAGAAATCCTCAAGCAAATTCGTCAAGTCAATACCTTACGGCCAGGAGCCGCCTCAATTCGGGTCTTCTTTGATGCGAAGTCGGAGGAGATTATTTCCATTCTCAACGAAGCAAGTCCTTCGGAGCGCCAGCAAGCGTTTACATATCTGAGTATGTTGGATCCGATTCGAACGGAGGCTTATCGGGGATTATTAAAATAGAAAAGGGCTCATAGTAGCCCTTTTCTATTTTAA
>JBMSJH010000201.1:0-3830 GCA_049418705.1 Aquirufa sp. | reverse complement strand
AACTTGGGTATATGGCAAGTTTAGAGATCAATTGCCGCATTAGGAGATTATAGAGTTTATAGTAAATTAAAGCTAGCATCAGTGCAATCTGAATGCTAGCTTTTTTTTTGGCCTAAACCTAACCGCATAAAAAAAGGATGCCGAACCCATCGACACCCTATCTTTAATCTATACTCTATACTCTATACTCTCCTCTATCTAAACGTATAATCCACACCCGTCACTTGACTCAATAAATCTTGAGGACCATCTAGAATCTTCGCATCGTGACGTAAAACTGGTGTCACTGGAGAGAATTTTGCTAAGTACTCCTTCATCATCGAGTGTAAAGTATAGGCCGTATTAGTCGCCTCTTTTACTCCTTTCATACGGCATAGCATATCTTCTGGATCGCCATCACGCTCACAAGCGCACAAGGTATACAGCCGGCTTTTATCTAATTCAGCACCTGCAATGGTCACTTTTTGAACGCGCTGCCCTACCCGTTCAAAGGCTTTGAATTCGACTTGCATTCCTTTGAAACGGATAAGCCAGCCACCAAAACGTTTGGAAGCATCCTGTGCAAACACATTTTGCATCTCTTTTTCTAACCAATCTAAAATCTGTTGGCCGGATGCTTTCGCTGTACGAATGGTACTATCTACCGGTAACATATCATATAAATAGCCCTCCGTAATGGCTACTTTACCATCCTTTCCAGGAACGCGTGGTGGGCAAAAACGGAATCCATTGGATAGAACAACGTCCGCATTTACTTTCCATTTTAAAGCATCTACAATCATCGTATCGATGGTATTCTCTACGACAAAGTTGCGGTAAAGAGGGACCGTGCTATAGCCTAGTACTTTATTAATTTCTTCCTTGTACGGCTTCTCTAAGTCTTGAACTAAGGCTTTGATTGCTGGATCGGCGGGGTATTTGATCGGATCTACTTCCACTAATTCATAGGTAGATCCTAGGACTTTACCATCCTTAACTTGAATATCAAGTTTGCCAATAAACGAACCGAAGGCCCCTGGCTCCACAATCTTCGTGTATTCCGCTTGTATCGGTTTACGAACCCGCTCATGTGTATCTGCCCCCAAAATATAGTCAACTCCTTGGCAATCAGGATTATTGCCCAAAGCAATTTGCTGAGATAAACCTAAGTGAGATAAGATAATCACAAAGTCACATTGCTCTTGCTCGCGCAAAAGCGTCACGTATTCTTTCAGATTATCTTCTGGTTTCGTATAGACAATACCCTTCGAATACAAAGGAGATTGACGCAAAGGAACTAAGGGGTCTGTATATCCCAAGAAGCCGATCTTTATCCCCATGCGATGCATGATTTGGTAAGGCTGGAAGATGAGTTCACCTTTCTTGCCCTCGCCTAAATCATGGTACATATTCGCGCAGATTTTGGGAGCTAGTAAACCGCCCAGTAGTTTCTGCATATTCTTTTTATAATAAACCACCTCCCAGTTTCCAGGTAAGTACAGATCATAATCCATCGCATTTAACAATGGAACGAATGCTTGCCCCGTTGTTTTAACGGAAAGCATACTTCCTTGGAACATGTCTCCCGTGTCGAGCGTGATGGTATTTTGAGGATTTTTCTCCTTTAATTTTTGTAAAGCAGTGGCCATATGAGGATATCCTCCTGCCTTGCGAAAGGTCAACTCATTATTCTGCCAAAACAATTCATCGTGCGCATGCAATTGACAGTGCACATCCGTGGTTTGGAGAATTGTTATTTGACCAGATCCTGGTATTGATTTTAGTGATGAAATAGTATACTCTTCATTTTTAGCTTGTAAACCTACAGGCGTTAACGCTGCCACACTCGTCAGTATTCCACCTTGTAAAAATTTTCTTCTAGAGTTCATTCTGTTTATTTTTTAGACTTCTTGTGTTTCGCAATCCATTCTTTGATAGGCTTATATGGGCCATATTTATGTTGCTCCTCAGTAAATGGATCAGCATAAGGGCCAAAAGGATGGTCAAAAGGCTTACCTTCGATATCTGGCCAGTCCTTGCTTAAATCTTTACTAGGTCGTGGCATCGAATTGACATAAGCCGCTAAATCCCATGCTTCCTCATCTGTCAACTGCGGTTTCTCGTAATTCGCTCCTAAAGGCATGTTGTATTTGACATACCCAGCAAAATTTGACATCCGATAAAGTCCTGCGCCATGATTGTAACTATGAGTACCCCAAAGTGGTGGATAAGTATACGACTTCCCATTTTCAGCCAGCACGCCACCGCCATCTGCCTGATGACATGACTGGCATTTAGCTGCGTAAACATCCGCACCTTTAGCGGGATCAATCGCGCGTTTTAAACTTTTTAATTTGAAAATCCCTGATCCTTTAGGTGACTTGCCTTTCTTCACATCCGTGCCTAGCCATTTAATGTAAGATAAAATCGCGCGCATCTCCTTACTTTCAGCCGGCAATGCCTGCCCATTTAAACTACGTTCAAAACAATCATTTACGCGCTTCACTTGATCTTCAATAGCCCCTGAACGAGCTCTGAATTTAGGGTAGGTTGATTGTACCGCGAAATAATTATTTCCCCAAGGCTGCGTACCTGCATTCAAGTGGCAGTTTTGGCAATTCATACCGTTGGAAATTGCCTTAACAGAACCCTTTGGCCCTAAATAATCAGATGTATGGGCAATTAACTCTTTACCATATTCCACTAGTGCTTTCTCCTCTGGCTTTAGATACATCATTCGCCAATCCGATGGTGCCGTCCAAAGATGAGTGAAGTTAGAATCTGGCTCCACATAAACTTGTGTAGAATCAGTTGCATCACTAGCTGAACTATCGTGAGAGAACCCTAAATAACCCAATAAACCAAACAGAGCAATTAATAAGGCATAAAGGAATACTTGCAATAAGCTTGGCTGAGTTGAATTTGAACTTATATTAGACATAGAGGTACTAGATTTAAAGCTATAAACGTACAAAAGAGTAGATAAATCAGCATAAACGCTGTGACTTTTGTCACTATTACGATAAAAGATTACATTTTTTCAGTAGGCGTTGTCACGATTGCATCAAATTCGGCTTTGGTAATAAAAACAGGGGTGTAAGTGCCTCCCGCATTTGTCAAATTCTTGAAAAAAGAACGTAAGTGGTTGCGGCTACCTTTGTTTAAAAAATCATACACTAATTTGATATCTTGATTATTAGTTACCGCGACGGATTTATTCAAATCAAAAATATCCAATTCCTCAATTTTTGCCCCCACTTGATAGGCCGCTAATACGCTCCCATTTCCTTGGCTTACCAGCGCATTATACAGTGATTGAAGATCTGCATTAGCAAAAACGCCGCGTGGATTTTTATCCATAGGATCGACTAATTGGTATTTAGTTATAATCGTTAACATCGCCTCCATGTGGCTCAATTCGCTATTGGGGATGTTTTGAAAAATCTTAACCCCATATTTATCAAACATCGCTTGATAGACATCGTAGGCTAATTTTTCCTCCTCTCGAATAAACAAAACCCGCTGCTTTTCAGCTGAGTCTACTGGTTCTACCGGTAAACTAGAGACTGTAGCTTGAATGGCGGACAAACTTTGGGACAAATTGCCTTGATCATCCCCTAGAGGGCCTCCTTTTTCACAACTACTTAAAAAGACAACAATAGCAACAAACGATAGGACCTTTTTCATATTAGATTATTTATATTTCTCCCAAAGGTAGAGTGCTCCAAAAGGAGTAAGCGTGATATTACTCACGAAAACAGACATGTGACTTTTATCACTTTTTGGTAAGAAAATAGGGATTATTTTTGATTAAACTTAGACTGTTATCCATGAAAACACATCACCAAATT
>JBMSJH010000200.1:0-3843 GCA_049418705.1 Aquirufa sp. | reverse complement strand
TCCGATCTTGCTTTGCGCATGTACCAGTTTGAAACTAATTCTTGGCCATCTGGATTTGCGTGCACGAATAGGATGATGGTGTTTTGGAGGATGCGTTTTGTTTCCTCGTCGTTTCTGGTGGTGAATTGATAGATGGATTCGATCCACTGGTGAATTCCCACCGTTTCTGTGGCGTGTAATCCGCCGTCGATCCAGACGATGGCTTTTCCTTCTTTGGCCAAAGCCTTCGCCTCCACCTCACTCAAGCCTTCCGCCCGCGCCAAACGCTGAGAGATTGCCTTGTATTTAGCTAAATTCTTTATGTTCGACGGATCCGAAACAATCACCATGTACTGATTTCTGCCTTCTTCCGTCTTTCCAATCGACTGCAACTTTACGCGATTAGACGATGCGGCCACCTTTTTTAGGTAAGCCTCCGTCTGGGTAAACGTAGCTAAATGGTAATTATCGCCGATAGAAAAACCAAAATGCGATTTAGGACTAGGAACCTGCGCGCTTACCGTCAGCGACGCGAATAAGAGTACGAGTAAGATATTTTTCATATGTTGAATGAGGTAAGCATTAAAGATAGAAATATAGAAATTAATTTTTAGCTTCGTGACTGAAAAATACCAAGCTATGATTAAAAAAATATCCTTTATTGGCCTGATTGCGATGGCCGCTTTGAGCACGATGTCCTTAACGAAGGCGCCTGCTGTGATTGAAGAGCCTGCTGAGGTGAATTATACCAAATACTGTGCGTCTTGCCACGGAGAAAAAGTGGAAGCTTTCGTGGACCGCAAATGGAAGCACGGTGATAAAAAATCAGATATTTTAAACAGCATCACGCACGGATATCCTGACTTAGGAATGCCTACTTGGAAAGAAGTGTTAACACCTAAGGAAATCGAAAAGTTAGCCGATTTAATCGTCGAAAACTTAGCCGGTGTGGAGCAATACAAATTCGCGAACAAGCCCACTTCGAATATCTTCAAATCGGAGGGTATGACAATCGCTTTAGATACGATCGTAACCGGTTTAGATAGCCCTTGGGGTTTTGTGCAATTGCCATCGAACGATTATTTAATCTCAGATCGCGCAGGTATATTGTATAAGGTAGACCAAAAACGGAACAAAACAGCCATTACAGGAACGCCTGCCGTATACGCACAAGGTCAAGGTGGTTTATTGGATATCGCTCTTCACCCACAATTTGAGAAGAATGGTTGGATCTACTTATCCTACTCTAAATTCAAAATGGAGGATGGGGAGAAAGTAAATACAACAGCCATTGTTCGGGGTAAAATAAAAGATAATTCTTGGGTAGAATCACAAGAGATTTTCGAAGCTAAACCGTACACAAAAACCTCTTTTCACTATGGATCTCGCATTACTTTCGATAAACAAGGACACATTTTCTTCTCGGTAGGAGAACGTGGAATGGAGAAAGTATTCCCACAGAAATTAGATAATGACAACGGCAAAATCCACCGTTTAAATGATGACGGTACGATTCCTGCTGATAATCCATTCAAGAATTCAAGTGTTTATTCTTATGGACAGCGCAACCCACAAGGATTAACAACAAATCCATGGACGGGCGATATTTGGGAGACGGAACACGGTCCACGTGGTGGTGATGAGATTAATATCATTCAGGCAGGTAAAAACTATGGCTGGCCAGTGATTACTTATGGAATTAATTATGATGGAAAACCGATTTCGGCTATCTCCAAAAAAGAAGGCATGGAGCAACCCATCTCTTATTTCATCCCTTCTATCGCACCATCTGGTTTGACTTTTGTGACGGGTGATAAATACCCGGCTTGGAAAGGCAACCTAATGATCGGATCCCTACGTTTCAACTATTTGAACCGCGTAGAGGTGAAGAACAACAAGGTGGTGAAGCAAGAAAAAGTATTAATCAACGTGGGTCGCATGCGCAACGTGGAGCAAGGCCGCGATGGCTACTTGTACATTGGGGTGGAAAATCCGGGGATGGTGTTCCGTCTAAAACCTACGGTTTTAAAATAATAAAGCATAGAGAATAAAGAATAAAATAGAGTAAGATTACTATACTTTTAAAAAAGCCATCTTTGTGCTTTGTACTTTATTCTTTGTGCATTACAAAATCACTATACCATCAAAAAAAGGGCTTCGGCCCTTTTTTTGATTCCAACTTTATGCTTTGTGCTTTATTCTTTGTGCTTTAAATGGGAAATTAACCGATTATCAATAACTTATTCATTAGGCAACCAATTTATCAGAAATTGCATCTTCGTTTTTCATTAACATTGCCTAGATGAGATTTTTGCTATTATTACTTGTTAGTTCAATTACGGCTTTTGGCCAAAATTCCTTACACCTTCGTCTTCAAGATGCCAATAAAGAGGCCTTGCCTTTTGCTACGGTATTATTGAAAAAAACCAGTGATTCTAGCCTAGTAAAGGGGATGAATACGGATGAAAACGGGGAGTTAAAAGTTTCAAAACTACCGCTAGGTCGTTTTACTTTGACCTTACAATCCACTGGATTGAAGCCCACAAAAATCACCTTAGAGGAGATTATAGCGGATTCAAAAATTGAACTGGGGACCATCACCTTATTGCCATTGAGCACCGAATTAGCGGAAGTAAAAGTAACGGCGACGAAACCGTTCATCGAAAAAAAACTGGATAAAACGATCGTGAATGTAGAGAACTCGGCGATGGCTGCTGGAAATACCACGATGGAATTATTAGAGCGTTCTCCGGGTGTGATTGTAGATAAGGACGGCAATATTTCATTGCGCGGGAAGTCAGGCGCAGCGATTATGATCGATGGAAAAATCTCCTATTTAAGTGGGGCAGATTTAGCGAATTATTTGAAAAATTTACCCGCAGACCAAGTATCTCAGTTGGAGATTATGGCGAATCCGTCCTCTCGTTATGACGCGGCAGGAACGGGTGGGATTATCAATATTAAATTGAAGAAGAACTCGAATATCGGATTAAACGGATCCGCTAATGCGACGTTAGCCCAGGGAGTTTATTCTCGCCAAAGTACCGGGGTGAATTTGAATTACCGAAAGAATGGATGGAACTGGTTTGGCAATGGATCAGTGGTCAACCGAACTACCTTAGAGCGTAATTATTTGACGCGTTATTTTAGAGCCCAAAATGAGGTTTGGGAAAACGGTTATGCATTTAAAAATGAGAACCAAACGACACAATTAAAAGGTGGCGTGGACTGGTATTATTCGAAGAAGACGACCTTAGGGATTTTGGTGTCTGGAAATATCAACCAATATACTTTGCACGACGGATTGAATCAGACCATTCAATATACGAGTGCTGGAACCGCTTTGACCCGCTTAAATACCTTTAATAATGTGGGGAATCCGAGCCATAATTACGCGGCGAATTTCAATATCAAACATACCTATGATAGCACGGGAAGAGAGTTAACGATTGATTTAGATTATGCCCGATTTGTAGAAAATAGTGGTTCCAATTTGCGTTCACAATTTCAGCGCGGTGATTTCAGTCCTTTGAAACAGGATTCTTTATTGCTGAATAACTCGAAATCATTCGTGGACCAATATTCTTTCAAGCTAGATTATGTGCTGCCTTCTTTTCTGAAATCGAAATGGGGGACGGGGTTGAAATCGTCCTATGTTAAAACGGATAACGATTTACGCTTCCAGGGAAAAAATGAGGGTGATCCTGCCTTTACTTTTTTGACAGGCCAAAGCAATCACTTCGTCTATACGGAACAAATTCATGCAGCATACTTGAATACTGAACGTGCCATTGGCAAGTTCAGCTACCAGATTGGTTTACGTGGTGAGTGGACCGTAGCGGATGGATTATCTGAGGCCTACAC
>JBMSJH010000199.1:0-3851 GCA_049418705.1 Aquirufa sp. | reverse complement strand
GTGACTCCTTTGAAGGACCGTATTGGCTCACAAATTTTGACTCATTATCCAGAGACCATCGCGATTGCTCGCAAAATTTCATCGCAAGAGGCGCGCATTAATGCAGCACAATCTGATCGGGTTTATGTACCAAACCTAGCCTACGATCTACTAGAACAAATCATTTTCGAAGCGAGAGAAAGTGAATATATTGATTCCAAAAGTGGTGTCAGCGCACGTATGAGCATCTCCATGCTTGAGAGTTTAGTTAGTACAGCCGAAAGACGTGCCTTGTTAAATAAGGAGTCAAAAACGACTGTTCGTTTAGCAGATTTCATGGGAATCATCCCAGCCATCACAGGAAAGGTAGAATTAGTCTACGAAGGTGAGCAAGAAGGCGCTGCATTCGTCGCTGAACAATTGATTGGCTCTGCTATCAAATCTTTCTTCCCAGGCCTATTCCCTAAGATTGAAAAGCTTTCAAAGAAAATCGAAGAGAGTCCTTACGCCGTGTTGATGGAAGCAGTTTATGCCGAAGGCGGTGTGGTTTTATATGATGAATGTAATGCGGCGGATTATGCGTCGACTTTGAATGATATTAAGCCCTTAGAGGATTTGATCGCTCGTTACCAACCAAATGTTGAGGCAGCTGATAAATTGTTCTTGAAGGAATTTGTGCTGTGGGCTCTGGCGGAGTATCAGAAGCTTGGAAAGGAAAGGTTAACCGACGGATTTAAGTTTAATGATTTGTTTTAAATAATTTGATTAAGACTCACCATTCTTAAAAATGGCCTACGTCATATTTTTGACGAATGGTAAGTCTTAATCTCTATATTAAAATCTCAACTCTTTAATCTTAACTCTCTATTCTCCTATCTCTAATCTGAAACTTCGGACTCATTGACCAAGCCGAAGGCGACTGATTGCATCGCCACAGGCGATACTAACTTTGTGCTTTGTACTTTATACTTTGCAAATAATTTCTGCCACGCAGAAATTATTTGCCGATACAAAACTTACCAAAAATATTCTTCAGCAAATCGTCATTAGATATTTGCCCCGTAATTTCACCTAAATGGTGAAGGGCATAACGAAGGTCTTGAGCGATTAGATCACCTGTTAAACCTGTCTTTAAGGCTGCAAGAACACCTTCTAAGGTTTCTTGCGTTTGTAATAGTTGTTGGTAGTGGCGTAGATTAGTGACTAAAGTGCCGCTCGTGCTTACTTGATCTAAACCTATTACATTTAATAATGCAGATTCGAGATCCGTTAAACCGGAACGATTTTTGGCAGAAATAGCAATCAAATCCGGGATAGCCGCTTGAAATGCAGACAAATCAGAAATCTGATCCACCTTATTCAACAACTTAATCACCGGAATATCCAATTGTCCTAAAGCTTCCACACCGGCCGCGAAACCTGCCGGAGTTTCCGAAGTAGCATCTGCCATGTAAATAACCACCTGTGCCTTCTTCACCCAGGCCTGAGTTCTCTCCACTCCTAGTGCTTCGATAACATCTGTCGTCTCGCGCAATCCAGCGGTATCGACTAAGCGAAATTTGATTCCACCTAAAGTCCATTCGTCCTCTAAGGAATCACGTGTTGTTCCGGCGATATCCGAGACAATGGCACGATCCTCGTTTAATAAGGCATTTAATAAGGTTGATTTGCCGGCATTGGGTTTACCTACGATAACCGTAGCCACCCCATTCTTAACCGCATTACCCGTTCTGAAACTTGCCACCAAAGGGCGAATATTCGCTAATAATTGATTTACTAGATCTTCTAAGTCTTGGCGATCTGCAAATTCCACATCCTCCTCACCGAAATCTAATTCAAGTTCGATTAGTGAAGCAAAATGAATTAATTCTTCCCGCAAAGCGGCTAATTCTTTCGAAAAACCTCCGCGTAATTGGTGTAGAGCTGCATTTTGGGCGGCAGCGGAGTCTGCGGCGATGACATCAGCTACGGCTTCAGCTTGTGCTAAGTCGAAGGCGCCATTTAGGAAGGCACGCTGCGTGAATTCACCGGGGCGAGCGAAGCGAGCCCCTTGTTCCACAAACAATTGAAGGATACTCTCTTGGATGAACGGGGAACCGTGGCAGGAAATTTCGACCACATTTTCCTTCGTATAAGAGCGAGGAGCAATGTATAAACTAGCGACCACTTCGTCATAGACGCGGCCTGCTGACTCGATACGACCGTAATGAATCGTATGAGAGGCTTGGATAGAGAGGTCTTTGGGCTGAAATACCTTATTCACGATCTCGATTGCTCGATCTCCAGAAAGACGTATGACCCCGATCGCTCCTACCCCTGCAGGCGTAGCTAAGGCAACAATGGTATCGCTAAAATTCATGGATTACAATAAGTTCGTCAATTTCATCGCAACAGACATGTCGCCTGAAATTTTCACTTTACCCGTCATTACTGCCATCATGGAGTTTAAATCTCCTTTTAAAATAGAAGTAAAAGTTTCTTCTGTCGTCGAGATCGTGCAATCTGAATCTAAATTCTCATTAGAAACGGACCCATCAGCTCCTACAACAATAATTCCACCTGGGAAAGCAAATTTAAATGAGACTCCTTGGCCACCTTTTTCAGCAGCTAAAGCAATAATACGTTCGTTGATTTCTTGAAATGTCATGATTATATAATTAAAGGTCAAAAATAAGTCATTTTCATCAAACTACACGTTTCGATGGCAAATTGACGTAAAGTCACAGTAGGTACATTGATCCATATTGACCGTTTTCTCAAAAACGGAATCCGTTGAGACGAGTTTATTCACCCAAAAACCGACTACCTCTTCCGATTCTTTTAAAAATGATTCCACTGATTCTCCTTCAGAAAATTCCAAAGAGCTAGAGATAAGTTTGCCTGCAAAGTTTCGGAAAGATATGATTCCAGGCTCTAATTCAATCCTCTCCGAGGGTAGGCTTCGCAAAAATTCGTTTCGATCCGCTGGTGTTTTTTGTAATTCTTTGGCCACTAAAAACTTGTACATCCACAACTGAAAAAGCTTTGTCTTCAACTCCTCTTCCCGAAGCGTTTCTGCTAGACTGTCACCTGCATCCACGTCTTGTTTCACTACTTTACCCGTCTTGTAATCCACAATACGCAATACGGAGCCTCCTTTCAAATCCAAGCGATCTATTCGGCCTTTCATGCGTATGGACCACGATTCATTGCCTACAGGAACAGAAACGATTGTTTCCACTTGTTGTTCCACCGCTAAGAGTTTAATTTCCTCCGGATACCAGGAAGCAGATTCTTCGAAGTAATTCCCTAACAAGGTTTTGGCCACCTCCTGAAGAACGTAATTAAATCCTTTTTCTATCTCGAAATTTCCCTCTCGCTCCCGAATATCCTCCATCGCTTTCTCTAAAAGCGGGGCAATCAATTCTTTTTTCTTTTCTACAGAAAGAGAACTCTCAAAACCTCCGATGCTAATCAATTGCTTATCAAGCAATTCCAAAACTTTATGTACCCAAGTACCAAAAACATCCGCCCCCATCTCATCATCTCGCTGTTTTTCTTGCTGCAAATTGACGATTTGAGAGAAATAATATTTCAAGGAACAACTCGAAAACATGGCCACGGAAGAAGGAGAAAGTCCTCTTTTTTCGAGAATTCCACGGATTTGAGCAATTAATTCCGGAGTTTTTTCGATACGCAAAGTCACCTCGTTTTCCTTCTGGACGGAAGAACTAAATTTGATGGCCGGCTCAGATAATTTCAAATGTGGATTTGCCTTTACCCAATCATATCGGATTTGGCGAATAAAGCGACTCACTTCAGCGGAAGATGATTCGTTTTGGACATAAACTAGGACAACTTCCTTCGGTCTTTGCAATAAGCGGTAAAAGTGG
>JBMSJH010000198.1:0-3883 GCA_049418705.1 Aquirufa sp. | reverse complement strand
CATGGAGAGTTGTCGAGTTAAAATAGCTGAATTAGACGCATTAAGTGCGGGTCATTATTTTAGACACCCGTATTTTGGCGATACGAAAAAGAAGGATGTGATTCCCTTTTTAGTGTTGCACACAGAACACCACGTGAAGATTATTCGGGATATACTGGCGAACTAGCACTTTTACCTGCGATAAAACCCGTGGTCCAGGCAGATTGGAAATTAAATCCACCTGTGATGCCATCGATGTCCATTACCTCTCCTGCAAAGAATAATCCGGGACACTTTTTACTTTCCATCGTTTGGACGTTAATGTCCTGTAAATCCACACCGCCAGCGGTCACAAATTCCTCTTTGAAGGTCGTTTTGCCTTGCACTACATAGCGGTCATTAATCAAGGTATTGATTAATTTGTTCAATGCTTTACCCCCTAATTCGTTCCAGCGAAGACTTGTTTTAATTTCGTTTTTCTCTAACAGATAGACCCAAAGGCGATTTGGCATCGGGAACGGATTCAAATTCGCCATCATTTTAGCGCCGTGATCTTTAATGATTTGTGCGATTTGCGTCCGTACACCATCCTCTTTTGTGTCATCTAGCCAATTAACTAGAATGGCACATCGGTATTCTTTTTCGGCAAGAATGCGGGCTCCCCAGGCGGATAATTGCAAAATAGCTGGGCCGCTCATACCCCAGTGGGTGACGAGGAGGGGACCTTGACCGATGAGTTTTTGGCCTTCAATACGAACACGTGCCTTCTCCACCACGATACCCATGAGGTCGCGAATAGGCTCAGCCGGCATATTGAACGTAAACAAGGAAGGAACCGGTGGAACAATCGTATGCCCCACATCTTCAAGCCAAAGCAACCCCGACATCTTCGGCTGCCCACCCGTCGTCACAATCACGCGATCTGCATCGTATTCCGTGTCTTTGCAATGGATGCGATAGCCTTTCGGTGTCAGCTTGATTTCGTCTACGGATTGACTGCTGTGTAAGTTGATGTGAAGTCGTCTAGCTTCGGACAGGAAGCAATCGATGATGGTTTGGGAATCATTCGAAAGCGGGAAAATACAGTTATCGGGATAGGTTTTCAAAGCCACGCCTCTGCTCTCCAGCCATTCGACCATCGTAGCGGCATTAAAGACTTCAAAAGCCTTGCGAAGGAATTTCTCCCCCCGCGGATAGTTTTCAGAAAGTAAACGAGAATTAAAGGTGGCATTCGTGACATTGCAACGACCTCCACCGGAGATTTTCACCTTGCCTAGGAACTTAGAGGTTTTCTCCAAAATAGTCACTTCCGCCTCCGGGTTATGTTCTTTTGCCGAAATGGCCGCAAAAAAACCAGCTGCTCCACCACCTATGACGATTATTTTCATTGAATGAATTTATCGAGGATTTCCCATTCGATGTTCGCGTCTTCTATGAAGTGTGTTTTACTCATTCACAAAAATAACAAAAAAGCCGGGCAATATGCCCGGCTTCCTTTTTAATCTGCTAAAGTCTGGTAGACCATTTGACGAAGACTATTGTGGTATTCCCAGGTGAAATTACTCTCTTGGGTCATAAATAAAGCAATCAATTTTTCCTTCGGGTCGATAAAGAAGTGCGTGTTATTTGCCCCTCCCCAATAGAATAAGCCATTCGACGCCGGTGTTTTCGTGGCAGGACCATCCGTAACTACCGCAAATCCTAGTCCCCATTCCGTTCCAGGTGTTTTAAATAAATCCCCTGTGTGGTTTGAAGTCATTAATTCCACCGTCTTGCGGCTTAGGTATTGTTTTCCTTTATAGGTTCCGCCGGCTAGCATCATTTGGCAAAATGTAGCATAATCTGCAGCCGTCGAGAACAAGCCATTCACTCCACTCCAAACCGTCACATTCTCATATGGCGGCTGATTCGCAGCCACGGAGATCGTACCATTCTTACCCTTGGTATGCAATGCCACAATTTTGGATTGCTCTTCTTTAGGTACATTATAACCTGTATGTTTCATTTCCAAAGGCTCAAATAAGCGCGACTTCAAAAAGTCATTCACGCTCATTCCAGAAAACTTTTCAATCAACACACATAGCACATCTGGACCCGCGCTATAATTCCATTCCGTCCCCGGCTGAGCTAATAGCGGGTATTTCGTCATATTCGCCACACGTTCTTGAATCGTTTTTATACCCGGTTTAAAATAGCCATTTCTGAATCGAATCTGCACCGGATTTTGCTCCAAACCATGCATCAAACCGCCGCTATGGCTCAGCAATTGCGTGATCGTAATCTCCGATTTTAATGAATCGGTAGGCGCATCTGGGCCATCATTTACGCTACGAATGACACGAAAGTTCTTGAATTCAGGCAAATATTTCGACACCGGATCACTCAACTTAAAATATCCTTCCTCATACAACATCATGAAAGCCGTCGAAATAATCGGCTTCGTCATCGACTGAATATAGAATAAATCATCGGTCGTCATGGGCGTTTTTGTCGCTACATTTTTATAGCCCAAAGCCCCCTGGTGAACTACCTGCCCCTTATGAATGATCATCGTCACGGCGCCAGGAATGTTTCCTTTATCCATTTCCGATTGCACAAACTTTTCTAATCGCTTCACGCGATCGATATTGATGCCTGCAACAATTTTAGGCGCTTGCCCGTGAATTTCACCTAGGAATAGGAGGGTGAAGAGTAGGAGGAAGAGTTTAGTTAGTTTCATTGTATGGTTTTATAGTAGGTTATTTCCCTTTTTTCTGTGCCGCTAGCCATTCCATAATGGTTACTGGCTTGCCATTTACGCGAACTGGCGATCCGTCTAAATCGGTTCTTGGTAAGTTCTCATGAAGATAAACCCATGACCAGTGGCCGTTGTATTGAAAGCCTTTTCCACCATAGAAATTCGTAATGTCATTCACTTGATCATAATAAGTGAAATGTACATTTTTCGCGCCTGCTTTACGTAGACGGTCGAATACAGGAACGACTGTTATATCGGGAATGGTTGTCTTATCGTCTTTGGAATGAACGAACCAAATAGGTACATTCTTAATCTTTTGAATATCGCTATCCGGGATATACTCAGATTTATAGGCCAAAGCGCTAATATAGCCCGCCGCAAAATAATCCGGATACAAGAAGATTAGTTTCAAGGCCATGTAACCCCCATTCGAGCAACCACCTACATAAATACGGCTGGCGTCGATACCTGGATTTGCTTTTACATAATCCTTAATTAAAGCCATTAAACCTTCATTATAAATGTCATTATCTTTTCCTTGAGTTCCCACGCCTTGTGTATTGTGCATCCAAGCGCCTGGACATTGAGGTGATAAAACATAAGCACCCTCGAAAATCGATTGGATGCCTTCTGCTGCATAATTTGCTGCTTTGTTGCCTAAAAGAGGCACTGTAGGATCCGTTCCTCCTTCGCCACCGCCATGTAACCAAATGATTAAAGGGGCTTTGTCTTTCTTTACTTTTGGAGTAAAAGTGGCATAAGACATCGTTAATTTATCACTAAAAGTATATTTTCCAGTTAGGTCAAATTGATCTATAAGAGGCATGATTTTGCCTGTTGAGGTATCCCAAACTTGCCCTGATTTCGTCTGAACAATCGTTAGAGAATAATCAACCCATACATTTCCTTTGCTTCTTTGGTATTGAAAAGGGGAGCTGATGGCAATTTGTGGGCCTACTGATAAAACAAGTGTAATATTTTTACCTGTTTTTACGCGAGATCCATTCTCATCCGAAACATAGGCAGTTACGATATCACGTTTGTTATCGGGGTCAGCTATAGGTCCAGTGCTTGATTTGCGGCTAGCGAATACGGTATAATCTGCTGCATTTACTCTAGAGGTGGTATCATTTAAAGCTAAAATGACTTTGTTTACGCCAGCACCCC
>JBMSJH010000197.1:0-3937 GCA_049418705.1 Aquirufa sp. | reverse complement strand
ATTCAGTGACACCTGGTTTAGTAAAATTTAATACGCGACGGAAACCTTTTTCTGTAATATCACACGCTATTTGCAATGCCTGTAATTCTTCAGGTTCTTTTTGCATTCTTAAATCACTTAAAATAGGAGCGAGGCGCCCTATTGCATGATTAGGATACAATTCACGAAGTGAAATTCCCAAACGAGCATTTTGTGTTTGAACGACCGAGGCATTTCTTAAATGCTCATTATCGGTTAAATACAAATGATCAGCAGAATAGATTAAGGTCTTTAGCAGGCTATCGAAATTACTCGTCCATTGAATGTTTTTAATCCCAGAAGTCTGCGTCGCCTCTTCTTTCGTATATTTATGACCTTCCCAAATAGCGATTAATTCAGATGTTTCCCTTACAAAGGCAATTTCCCGCCACTGTGATTCTGGTGCATCTGGATATAGAATTAAGAAGGATTCCTCTTGATCTAAACCGGATAAATAAAACAAGTCACTATTCTGTCGAAACCCCATTGTTCCATCGGCGTTCGTGGGCATAATATCATTCGAACTAATGACTACGATCGATTTAGGAGGCAATTGAGCGTATAATTTTGCACGATTCTTTTTAAATAATTCGGCAGAAAAAGGAGTGTAGCGCATCTTATTTTCGACAAACGTAAATGATTTCTTCTAAAGGCAGAGCCAATCTCTTGCTCTCTTCTAATCCTAATTTTTCAATCAGATTCACTTGTTCCACTTTGAAACCTGAATTTTCCAATTGAGTACCATAATCACGTCCATAGATACGTAAGTGATCATCTTGTAAGAAATGAATTTCTCGCTCTCTAGGATCTGTAATGCTCGCATCTTCGTAGGTAGTGGCTAGATCGTAACGTTGAGGGCTTTGGCATAATGCAAATCCACTTGGTTTCAAAACACGGCGAATTTCCTGCATGCAGCGCACATCATCCTTCACATGTTCTAAAACATGATTACAAAAAACAGCATCAAAAGTATTATCTGGAAAAGGAATATCATGCAAATCCATCTTCACTTTTGCTAATGGACTCTCAATATCAGCAGTAATATACTGATCTCCCAAATGCTTCTCAAAACGATCAATAAAGCAGTATTCAGGAGCGATATGTAATAATTTAGGCTTATCCGTAAAAAAGGGAGTCTCGTTTTTTAAGTATAAATACATCAATCGATGACGCTCTAAACTTAAACAAGAAGGACAAAGCGCATTTTCACGTGGAGTTAAACGTCCATAAGGTAGAAAATGACTAAAAGAATGATCACAAACGGGGCAATGTACCTTATTTCCTCGCAAGAAAATGCTGTAAATTTTGATTAATCGATGTGCAAATAATTGAATGAATTTTCTTGGGATAAATCGTAAAACCCAGCTAATGATGTATTTCATAGAAACAAAAAAAGGGAAGGCTTCCATGTTGAATACCTTCCCTTCAAAATTAAGAAATTAATTACATTTTTCTTAACCAAATATTGCGGAAGCTAACTGCATTCCCGTGATCTTGTAAACTGATCGGTCCTGGTCCGTGAACTGGATTCAAAGGTTGACCGATGTATTCTGTTGTACCTTGAATCTTCGTGTGATTTTGAACTACAATTCCATTGTGGATAACCGTCACATAAGCTGGAGTTTCAATACCGCCATTTGTAGTAAATACAGGTGCTGTATAAATGATGTCATAGGTATTCCAATCTCCCATTTTTGAAGTTGCATTAACCAATGGAGGTGTTTGCTTATAAATTGCACCCGCCTGACCATTACGGTAAGTCGGGTTTTGATACGAGTTCATTACCTGAACTTCATACATCCCCTGCATAAAGACACCACTATTCCCTTTTCCTTGGCTTTTTAACGTCTCTGGCTCGATAGGGGATTGCCATTCAATGTGCAATTGGTAGTTAGTAAATTTTTCTTTTGTAGAGATATTTCCTTTTCCCCCTACTACAGTCATTTTTCCATCAGCCACTTTCCATGCTGCAGGTGAGCCATCTTTTGCAGACTCCCAATTATCCAAATTCTTCCCATCAAACAATACAATAGCATCAGATGGAATTGCTCCAGGAGTAACCACTGGGATGCTTGGCTCCCAATATTCCGTATCATTTGGATTGGTTGGATTAGGCTTTACATGACGGTGATCTTGTGCCTGTGTAAAACTGATAGAAGCTAATAATAGCCCTGAAATTGCAAATAATGTCTTTTTCATTGTTGAATAGGATTGAATTGAACATAAAAAAACCGGCATAAACCGGTTTCAATTTAAAGAATATTATTCTTATTTAGCAAAGCTAGCTTTGATAGCTTCTACATCAACTAATTTAATAGTTGGTCTTGCTTTTAAGATTTTGATAGCTGCAACCTTGTTGTTAGCTACTGCTTTATTTCTTCTGTCTTTACGTTTTAGTCTAGTTACTGCCATGTCTTTGATAATTTGGTTTGCAAAAATAGGTAAAATCGACTATTATCAAAAATATTATGGCATAATTAATTAAATTTGTTTTTTTTAATATGATGCAGAAACCAGCAAACGCAAGAGGAACTAGGGATTTTGGCCCTTCTGAGATGGCAAAACGTACTTACGTTTTTGACATTATAAAGACTCATTTTCAAGGTTTTGGCTTTCAAGCAATTGAAACGGCAGCCATTGAGAATTTATCTACTTTGACTGGTAAATACGGAGAAGAAGGCGATCAATTATTATTTAAGATTTTAAATAGTGGTGATTATTTGTCCAAAGTTTCTCCTTCTGATATCGACGCAGGGTCTAAATCTCTGACCACAAAAATATCCGAAAAAGGTCTTCGCTACGATTTAACCGTTCCATTTGCCCGTTTTGTAGCAATGAATCGCAATGATTTGGCTTTCCCATTTCGTCGCTACCAAATTCAACCCGTTTGGCGGGCTGATCGTCCTCAGCGTGGTCGTTACCGTGAGTTTTATCAGTGTGATGCAGATATTATTGGATCTGATTCCTTAGTAAATGAAGCGGAGTTAATTGCTCTTTTTCAGTCTATTTTTACTTCTTTAAAATTACGTGTAAATCTCTATTTGAATTCCCGTAAGATATTAGCTGGCATTGTAGATACTTTAGGAGAAAGCGCTCGTTTTGTTTCTTTTGCTGTCGCATTAGACAAATTAGATAAGATTGGTTGGGATAATGTAGCTGATGAATTAGTTCAGAATGGTTTTAGCGCTGAAAAGGTAGAGGCCTTAAAAGAGCTTGTATTATTTGATGGAACTAATGAGGCTAAATTAGCGAAATTAACTTCGTTTTTTGGAACGAATGAAACCGGTTTACAGGGTTTAGCCGAAATAAAAGAAGTTTTGAGTCTTTCGGAAACCAATGGCTTTAGTAATGATAATTTAGTATTCGATTACAAATTAGCTCGTGGATTGAGTTATTATACTGGATTGATTTACGAAGGTAAAGCTGTCGATTTACCATTTGGTTCAATCGTGGGTGGTGGGCGTTACGATGATCTGACTAGTTCATTCGGTTTGCCTAATATGTCAGGTGTGGGCATTTCATTTGGGATTGAGCGTATCCTAGACGTGATGGAAGAGCTTTCGCTTTTCCCAGAAATCTCTACCAGTGCAAGTGCTATCCTCTTCACCTATTTCGATGTGGATGGTCGCAAAGCTGCCTTAGGAATGGCAAATGAATTACGTAAAGTAGGAATTCCTTCAGAAGTATATCCGGATGTCGCTAAAATTAAGAAATCTTTCGAGTTTGCTGACAAGAAAAAAATAGCATTCGTAGCTGTAATAGGGGAGTCTGAACTGAAAGAAGGAAAAGCTTCCGTCAAAAACATGAAAAATGGAGAACAGAACCTGCTCTCCATCTCTGAAATCATCACATTATTAAAGTAATTCCTATCTCCAAGCTTTGAATTGATTAATCAATCCATTGGTGCTAGAGTCGTGGG
>JBMSJH010000196.1:0-3973 GCA_049418705.1 Aquirufa sp. | reverse complement strand
TAAACGCCAAACTAGCCATCGAAATGACTAAAGTAAATTGGGTAGATTGTGGACGACTTTTAGAATATTTCATACCTATAATTTTTCAATTTCATCTCTAAGCTTGGCAGCCTCTTCGTAATTCTCTTCTGCCAAAGCCTTATTTAATAATCCCTCTAATTCTGCCTTAGAACGCACAGGAGACGTTTTATTTATACTCTCATATTCTTCCTCTAATTCATCCAAAAACTCCTCTTCGGGAATACAAATATCATGTAATAGTTTTTCGGAAATAAGAATGGGAACATCTAATCGTACTGCTATTGCAATTGAATCTGATGGCCTAGCATCCACATGGATAATTTCTCCGTCTTTGTTAATCACTAGGTGAGCGTAAAAAATACCATCTTTAAAATCGGTAATAATCACCTGTTGTACAGAAAGTGAAGAGTATCCTAGTAGACTCACACACAAATCATGTGTTAAGGGTCTGCTAGGCGTAATATGCTCTAAGAATACAGAAATTGATTGTGCTTCTTGACTTCCAATAACAATAGGAAAACGCAAAGCTTTAGAATCAGTAGACTCTAATAATAATATATATGAACTAGCTCCAACGGAACTAGGGTTGACTGACAAAATTTGTAAAGGAATAAACTCTTTCAAAGGCCTACATTAAAACACAAATGTACCAATTAGACCGCTAATATTAATGTGATTGGAGCTTTTTTGTTAGTCTTGGAAGGATATCATTTACATCTCCGACAATTCCATAATCAGCATGCTTGAAGAAAGGTGCCTCTGGATCATTATTAATAACCACAATAATTCGAGAACCATTGACTCCTGCCAAATGCTGGATAGCACCTGATATACCACAAGCGATGTACAGATTAGGCGAGACTTTAACACCAGTTTGCCCCACGTGTTCGTGGTGAGGACGCCAATTCAAATCAGAAACAGGCTTTGAACAAGCAGTTGCTGCGCCTAATGCATTGGCTAAATCTTCTACAATCGTCCAGTTCGATGGATCTTTAAGCCCTCTTCCCGCACTAACAACAAGTGCTGCATCTGGCAATGGGATAGAACCTGTAATCGGCTTTAATGCAGTAATTGCAGATTTACTTTCCGATGAATAGGTGAGGACAGAGGTTGAATTGACCGCTTTCGCAGGTAATTCGGCCACATCGGTAAAATCAAAGTTGCGATTTAAACTAAAAATCGAAGCAGTTGAGCTACTAATTTCTAACGAGGCTTTTCCAGAAAAGATCGACTTACCGATGGAAAAAACACCTGCTGAATAGCCCAAATGCTGAACACCTGAAACTACTTCATCCTTTAAACAAGACGCTAAAAGACTTAATAAGTTATCGATTTGAATAGACTTAATACCGATAACGGTATATCCTATTACTGCATTTGCTAAACTACTAACAGCTGAGGTATCCGCCCATAAGCCATCAGATAAGGTTATAACATCTACTGGAACCGAAGAACCGACTGATGATAAATGATTTTCACCCAGAACGACCAGGGTAATTTTCTCTGGATTGAATTTTGAAACAAAGGATAGAAGAAGATTTGTGGCTTCGTTTAACTGACCTTCTTTGGTTTGGGCAATAATGGCTACATTTTTCATCTTATAAAACGTTTGTTTCTGTTTTTAATAAATCAATTAAAGTCTCTGCTTCAGCCGCATCAATCATCTTATTTCGACGAGCTGTTTCAGCAATACTCGCCTTCACTAGTTTTACAGAATCTGTCGGATTTAACGGTATTACACTTATTTCCTTCGTTCTAGCTGTCATAATACCCCGCATCGAAGGAATTTTCCATTCAGCAATTGGCTCTTGGCAACCCAATACAGCAGGCATAGCGCAAGAGACTTCCATCTTACCACCATCTATTTCAACTTCTAATTGCAAATCATTTCCTGCTAAATCTAAATGCATTACTGGGTTGAAGTGAACATAACCCAAAGCACCAGCCACTAATCCATGAACTATTCCAGAATTGTAATCGATGGATTCTTTACCCATTAAGATTAGATCTACTGGATTTTGTTTGACGTAGTCAACAATCGCATCAGCTATTTGTGTAGAGGAGATTGGATTGCCATCAATACGAACGGCAGAATCAGCACCTAAGGCTAAACATTTACGAATTAAAGCTTCAGATTCAGAACCACCTACGTGTAGAACAATCACCTCAGCACCATTGCTTTCTTTTAATTCAATGGCTCTAGAAAGGGCATAATCGTCATAGGGTCCTACGATATAGGTTAATCCTTGACTACTTATTTGGGAGGTTGATGGATCTATTGCTATTTTTGAGGTAGTGTCTGGGACACAGGAGATACAGACTAGTATTTTCATGGCAGATTAAATTGTTATGCAAGCATACTAATTTGTTTTTAATTTAGCAAAATGGATTGCAAAGAATTTATTAAAAATGAGATTAATCAAGATCCAATGGATCCCTTTAATCATTATTTATTAGCTATTGAATATCAAAAAGAGGGAGCAGTAAAGACGTCTTTCGATCTATTTGAGGAGATAATTACCCAATTTCCAGACTACGTGGCTACCTACTATACGTATGCGAATGCCTTGTTAGCAAGTGAGGATGAAGATAAAGCTGAGCAAATTATACGGAAAGGTATAGAAGAGGCAGAAAAAAAAGGAGCTGCGAAAGCTTTGAAAGAACTTAAGCAACTCCTTGAATTGAATTTCTAATTAACCTAGTAAAACTTCTTCTAGGTCTTTTTCTACTACGAGGTTGTCAATAATAAATTTCTGACGCTCCGGTGTATTTTTTCCCATGTAATAGGTAAGAAGTTGAGGAATTGTAAAGTCCTTTTCCAAAATCACAGGTTCTAATTTGATATCTTCACCTATAAAATTGCCAAACTCCTCTGGCGAAATCTCCCCCAATCCCTTAAATCGCGTAATTTCTGGTTTAGGTCCCAAAGCTTCAATGGCATTACGGCGCTCTTCGTCAGAATAGCAATAACGCGTTTCCTTTTTATTACGTACTCTAAATAGGGGGGTCTCTAAGATATACAAGTGACCATTACGCACTAAATCGGGGAAGAATTGCAAGAAGAACGTTAAAATAAGTAATCGAATGTGCATTCCATCCACGTCGGCATCAGTAGCAATCACAATCTTATTATAGCGTAAATTATCTAAGGAATCCTCGATATCTAAAGCGTGTTGCAAAAGATTAAATTCTTCGTTTTCGTAAACAATTTTCTTTGTTAGGCCAAAGCTGTTCAAAGGTTTACCTCGTAAACTAAATACCGCCTGTAATTGAACATCACGCGATTTAGTGATACTTCCTGATGCCGAATCACCCTCCGTTATAAACAGGGTGGTGTCATGTCTTGTCTCTGACTTCTCATCCGATAAATGGACACGGCAATCGCGTAATTTCTTATTATGAAGATTCGCTTTCTTAGCCCGCTCATTCGCTAACTTCTTAATACCCGCGATATCCTTACGTTCCCGCTCTGATTGAAGAATACGTTTTAATAAAGCGTCCGCTGAAGCAGGGTTTTGGTGCAAATAATTATCTAATTCCGTCTTGACAAAATCACCCACAAACGTACGAATGGAGGTAGAATTCGAATCAGGAGAAATGGTAGTACTTCCTAATTTAGTCTTTGTTTGCGACTCAAAAACGGGCTCTTGTACCCGAATGGCGATAGCACCTACGATACTAGCACGCACATCTGAAGGATCGAAATCCTTTTTAAAGAATTCGCGCACGGTTCTTACTATCGCTTCTCTGAAAGCTGCTAAGTGAGTACCACCTTGTGTAGTATTTTGACCGTTAACGAAGGAATAGTATTCTTCTCCGTACTGGTTATTATGGGTTATCGCTAATTCAATATCATTACCCTTTAAATGAATAATAGGGTAGCGATTTTCCTCTGAATTGGTCTTTTTTGAAAGTAAATCGAAGAGACCATTTTGGGAGAAATACTTCTCTC
>JBMSJH010000195.1:0-3975 GCA_049418705.1 Aquirufa sp. | reverse complement strand
GAAACCTTCTCTGCCGATGGCTTCGTCGTAAAAATCCAAGGCGTTTCTCAGCATCCGGGTTTTGCCAAAGGCCGTATGGAAAGTGCCCTGAAAATAGCCGCAGAAATCGTCAACACCCTTCCCAAAGACCGCCTCAGCCCCGAAACCACCGAAGGAAAGGAAGGTTTCATTCACCCTACAGACATTTATGGCAGCGTCGAAGAAGCTACCATCGAGTTCATCATCCGTGATTTTGAGACCGAAAAACTTCGCGAGTATGGATTCATCATCCAACAAATCTCCGAAATGGTCTTGCGCAAATACCCGAATTCCTCGGCCACCTACACCCAAACGGAGCAATACCGCAACATGAATGAGGTATTAGTAAACCACCCAGAATGCATTGACTTAGCTATGGAGGCCATGCGTTTAGCCGGACTTAAGGCCGAAACCACCAGCATCCGCGGCGGAACCGATGGTTCCCGCTTAACTTTTATGGGATTACCTTGCCCAAACATCTTCGCAGGCGAACATGCATTCCATAGCAAACAAGAATGGGTTTCGGTACAGGACATGGAGAAGGCAACGGAGACGGTGATTTATCTTGTGGATTTGTTTCAAAACCGCGCAGCGGTTTAGACAAATCAACTATCAAAGTTCAAAGCAAAAAGTTCAAAGTTTGAATCGCCTGCGGCGATACTTTTTTCATACAAACAAAAAAAGGGATCGAAATCGATCCCTTTTTTAATAGATTTTTTAGAAATAAATTCTTGTGTGGAGTTAAGAAAATATAGCGCAGCACATTTTCGTACTCACACAAGAATTTATTCCCACTCAATAGTAGCCGGCGGCTTACTCGAAATATCATACACCACTCTATTCACCCCTTTGACCTTATTAATAATCTCGTTCGAAATACGACCTAAGAATTCGTAAGGCAAGTGACACCAGTCAGCCGTCATACCGTCCACACTGGAAACGGCACGTAAGGCTACTACTTGCTCGTATGTACGCTCATCTCCCATCACACCGACCGATTGGATAGGTAGAAGGATCGCTCCTGCTTGCCAAACTTGGTCATACAAACCATCTTCTTTCAATCCATTGATAAAGATCGCATCCACTTTTTGTAAGATATCGACTTTCTCAGGAGTAATATCGCCCAAAATACGGATACCTAAACCTGGTCCTGGGAAAGGATGACGGCCTAAAATGTCTTTTGGTACGCCTAAAGTCTTACCTACTAAACGAACTTCGTCTTTGAATAAAGCATCTAGTGGCTCTACCACTTTTAATTTCATGAAGTCTGGCAAACCACCCACGTTGTGGTGTGATTTAATGGTTGCACTCGGTCCTTTTAAAGAAACTGACTCAATTTTGTCTGGGTAGATCGTACCTTGACCTAACCAAGAAACACCTTCAATTAAGTGGGCCTCCTCGTCAAATACTTCGATAAAGGTCTTGCCAATCGCCTTGCGCTTGTCTTCTGGATCAGTTAAACCTTTCAAGGCATCATAGAAACGTTGTTTAGAATTAACTCCTTTCACGTTTAGGCCTAAAGTATTATAAGATTCTAATACTTGTTCAAACTCATCTTTACGCAATAAACCGTTGTCTACGAAAATGCAATATAAGTTTTTGCCGATCGCGCGGTGTAATAAAACCGCGGCTACTGAACTATCTACGCCGCCTGAAAGACCTAGAACGACTTTGTCATTCCCTAATTTGGCCTGCAACTCAGAAACCGTTCTATCAACAAAGGAATCTGATGTCCACGTTTGCGCGCAGCCACAGATATCCACGATAAAATTCTTAATTAATTGACTTCCTTCCGTCGAGTGAGTTACCTCTGGATGGAATTGAATACCGAAAATTGGCTTCGATGTATGCGCAAATGCCGCTACACGAACGGTCTCGGTCGAACCGATTAATTCATATTCCGATGGCAATTCCATAATGGTATCACCATGAGACATCCAAACTTGACCAGTCGCTGACAATCCCTTTAAAAGTGGACTTTCTTTTACGCTTGTCATGTGAGCACGACCGTATTCGCGGTGACCAGACGCCTGAACGGAGCCTCCGCCTTGATGCGCTAATAATTGAGCACCGTAGCAAATTCCTAGGATGGGTAAAGAGCCAAACAAACTTAAATCCACTCGAGGAGAATCTTCGTCACGAACCGAACAAGGACTTCCCGAAAGGATAATCCCTTTCACCGATTCGTCGATTACAGGAATGTGATTAAAAGGGTGTATTTCGCAGTAGACTTGCGCTTCTCTGATGCGACGTGCAATTAATTGAGTCACTTGAGAACCGAAATCAAGAATAAGGATCTTTTCCGCCATGTTTTTTTTTGCTTAAAAATAAACGGCAAATGTCGGAATTTTTTGGCTAAATCTAACGATAGAGGAGGTAATTTTGGCGCATTTTTCGGTATTGCACTAAACCTGGCTCCCAAGAATCCCTGATTTCCTTTTCTGATTTACCTGCGATAATGGCTAAACGCAGCGAATCCGTTCCGGCTAATTTGTCAAAGAAGGAAGGTGAAGTAAAGAACTTCTCCCCTAATCCAGACTTCTGATAAAAATACAGGAGGTATTTCAGGCTAAAGCCCAAATTACGTGAAGGTAGCTTCGATAAGTTGTAACCATAACAGGTTTGGCCTTTTAATGGAGGATCCATCGCACCTGGTTTAGGAACTGGTGTGAACGTGTAATCCCCTAATCCAGCGATATTGGTACCTGCCACTTGAAACTGCAAATCTGTTCCACGACCAATACTCACATTAGTTCCTTCGAATAAGCAAAGCGAAGGATAAAGAGCGATGGATTGATCATTCGGCAAATTAGGTGAAGGTGCAATCGCAACATGAACTGGGGAAGCGTGGGTGTAATTTGCGACAGGAATGACAGTTACAGAGGCTTTGGCCCCATTCGCTAACCAACCCTCTCCATTCATCATCCGAGCTAATTCTCCCAACGTACAACCATGCACGACAGGAATCGGATTCAAGCCCACGAATGAAGCTTGCGCCTTTTCCAAAACAGGCCCATCCACATAATGACCATTCGGATTAGGGCGATCTAGGACGATGATAGGAACTTTATTCTCCGCACAGGCCTCTAACACATAATGCAAAGTCGAAGAATAGGTATAAAAACGAGCTCCTACGTCTTGGATATCAAAAAGCACCACATCGATTCCCTGCAAATCCTCCGGCGTAGGCTTCTTGTGTTTGCCGTACAAAGAAACAAGCGAAAGACCCGTCTTCTTGTCCACCTCATTGTCAATATGGGCACCGGCATCCGCCGTACCTCTGAAACCGTGCTCCGGTGCAAAAATCTTCTTAACAGAAACGCCTAGAGATAATAAAGTATCAGCTAAATGCGTCTTACCAACGACTGAGGTGTGATTCACGACTAGAGCGATGTTCTTTCCCTTCAGCGAAGGCAAATAGGCTGGGAACTGAGCCGCACCTGGAATAAGCGTATTCTGACTACATACGGTAAAGGCCAAAAGGCAGAACAATACACTGATACTATTTGATTTACGCCCCATTCGTGTTTTCTTTGCGGTTCAGAATTGAAAATCAAATCTAATGAATTTCCCTCTTTTTGTCGCTAGGCGTATTCGGAAAACTCAGGACACCTCCTTCTCGAAGACGGTGACTTACGTGGGTATCGGTACGGTGGCGGTAGGAACAGCGATTATCTTGGTAGCTTTTGCGATTCTTTTTGGGTTTAAAACCACCATTCAAGATAAATTAACCAGCTTTTCTGGGGATGCGCGTATCTCCCAAATCTCAGGAAATCGCTCTTTAGCGGAAAGCCCTATGACTCGCAATCGGAAATGGGAAGCCGCTACGGCAAAACGCCCAGAGATTGATCATATTCAAGCCCATGTGCAGCGTCCCGGAATTATTGTAGGGAAAGAGGGTTTAGCAGGTATTGTGGTCAAAGGAATTGGGAAAGACCTTCCTGCGAAACAGCTGGA
>JBMSJH010000194.1:0-4029 GCA_049418705.1 Aquirufa sp. | reverse complement strand
CGAAGAAAGGGATGCGGTCTCCATAAGAGGCTAAAAGGCCACCTATCGCAGGCCCTATGATAAATCCTACTCCAAAAGCAGCCCCCACAACCCCAAAATTCTTAGCCCGATCCTCCGGTTTGGAAACGTCAGCGATGTAGGCTTGAGCTGTGGTAAAACTAGCTCCCGTGATGCCTGACATGATCCGACCAATGAAAAGCCACACGATGTTAGGTGCGAAAGCCAACACTAAATAATCGATAGTAAATCCGAAAAGGGAGGCTAAAATCACCGGACGACGTCCTACTTGGTCCGAAAGTCCACCTAAAATAGGGGAAAACAAAAACTGCATAATGGCATATGAAGCCATTAACCAACCCGCATATTGAGAGGCTACGGAAATATCACCGCCTACAAAACCTTTGATTAAGGTAGGTAGAACTGGGATAATCAGGCCTATTCCTAAGACGTCAATTAAAAGTGTGATGAAGATAAATCCAATTGCCGGATCCTTTTTACTCGCCATTTGATGTTAGATTAGGCTGCAATTTAAGAAAAAGGATATTGAATTCTAGTCTTTAAAAATTCCTTACTAGTTTCTGCACACGAAAAAGGTGTTTTACCGGCATCGGGTACGGCATCTAATTCCACGATGGCAAAGCCCTTAAATTTAATCTTATCTAAATTAGCGAACACCTCCTCTAAATTTACTTTTCCTTGGCCTAATTCAACGAAACGATAGCGAGGCTCGGTTTGGCGAACATCTTTTACGTGAAGAGAATGCAATACCTTTTTGTATTTCAATACCGCCTCTGCTGGATTCCCTCCCCCTTGGAAATAATGGGCAACATCTAACAATAATTTAATTTTAGAGGGATCCATATGTTGAACTAACAACTCCACCTCCTCTGGCGTTTCACCAAACTGATCCATGTGATTATGGTAAGTCGCTTGGATACCTATTTCCTTCGTTTTAGCACCGATTTCATTCATCACTTCAGCTAAACGAATTAAGTCTTTCTCCTCTGGTTTCACGCCTTTCTTTCGCAAAGAATTCGTCAATTGTATCGATGTTCCACCTAATGCCTTCACAAAATTCGCGTGCTTTACATGTTGAGCGATAGACGCGTCTACTTTAGCTGGATCAATCTCCACATTTCCACTCGAAAACATACATAATTGCAGGCCTGATTGATCAATAAGCGCCTTTAATGCAGCGGGGTTTTCTCCATATTTCGAGAAGGTGTTCGCACGTAATTGAATACCCTTAAAGCCTAGACTAGCGATATCTTTAATCGCTTGCTCATCCTGCCCACTCCAAGTGATGGAGGAATAACCTAAAGAATAGGATTTATTGGCAGCGAAAAGAGAAGAAATGGGTAGTGTAGTTGCCAGCGTTAAGGCTAGAAATTCGCGTCTTGAAGTCATAGTAGAGGTTTTTAATTAAAAGCCTCATTACCAGTTTATTTACTCTCGCTAAATTTTAAATAATCAGCTAATAGTGTCAGCTTATCGGTACCGATATAATCCACCCCGATATCAAGTAGCGCTTGAAATCCTAATAAGGTATCTGGCGTGGCCCACAAGCGCACCTTCCGACCATTTGCATGGACTTTATCTACGTAGGATTTTAATTTTTCCTTTAGATTAGCCGGGATGGGACCCTGACCATTCCAAAAGCCAAATTTGAACATAGATTCACTTTCTAACACCACTTTATTCGTAGGAAATGTTTCGTCAGAGCGGCCATCAAAGGTGATCCAAGCAGGGGATTCGATGTATTGGGATGGTTTTGGGCGATTGCCTGAAATGACAATACGAAAGTTTTTCCGCATCAGAATCTCAGAATGCGGCTTCAAAGCCGCAATAATCAATGGCAAAGTAGAATCTGAGGAGGTTTTTGAGTCAATCAATAGTTGATGAAAATTACCTTCTTTGTTTGCCTTCAAAACCCGAATAATGGGATCGATATATAGATCTTTTAAATTGCGATTCAGGCTTAGTTGAGAACGTTCATGCCCTACCAGCAAATCTCCATTCACCGCATACACATCTGCCTCAATAGAACCAAAACCTAAAGCAAATGCCTCAAAAAAAGGTCTTTCATGCTCGTAATCGTTGTGGGCATGGGCCTTTTTTACAGGGCTTTGCGCCAATGCAGAAATTGAGAGCAATAAAAGAAGGATCTTTTTCATTAACCTTTCACATAATCACCCGATGCAATACGCGTTTTAGGGTCGATTTTCTTATTGTATAAATAAGCGTAAGTCTCTATTTCTTTGCCCTTCAAGCTCACTTTTACGTGCTCACGAACGAATAAACTCGACTCCGGTTTGTCAGAATTAAATTCCTCGTACTCATCTAATACGTTCAATAATTTGATGGTGTTAGACAGTAAATACAACTCTCCTACCACCTGGTCTTTTGCATCATCCGATGGGATAATACCCGGATAATCAGCCACTTGATACATTTGACCTTGGTAGGTCGCCATGCCGATGTAGTCAGAATTACGGGCAATTAAGCGATGCAGGTCGTTTCCACAATCACGGCGCAAGGTTCCGTAAACGAATAAATATTCTTCTACATCTGGTTCAGGGAGTTTTGCTTCTTCCAAAGTCAAGACTAAGTCCTCCTGCTCTACTACTGTTCCTTCCGTCAATAATACATTGCCAATAATACCCTCAAAAGGCGCAGATACGATGGACTCCATCTTCATTGCCTCAATCACATATAAAGGAGCGTTTAATTTCACCTCATCTCCTGGTTTCACCAAGATACGGGATAAACGACCTTGCAATGGAGCTCCGATATCTCCTTTCGTTTTAGCCTTAGCGTGTTGAGCACGCTCTACTTTAACGTTTTTATCTAAAATTTTGATACGACGCGCTTGACCATTTAATTCAAATGTCACGTTGCGTAAACCAGATTCATCTGGCTCAGACATGTATAAGAACTTCACGATGATCGTTTTACCTGGCTCAATCGTAATCATAATCTCCTCATCCTGCTTCAAGCCATAGAAGAACGCTGGTGTAGGAAGTGCGGATAATTCACCAAATAAGGCAGAATTCTTGTAATAGTCTTCGTACACTTTCGGGTACATCTTGTAAGATAAGTAATCAAAGAATCCATCTTCCGCCTCAGGGAATTTCTTCGTAAACGATTTGAAATCTGCATCGAAATCGATGGGTGCCAAATGATCATTTGGACGACCTTCGATTGCATGTTCCCCTTTTAGGACGATCTCTTGTAATTGTTTAGGGAAACCTTGATAAGGCTGGCCTAAGCCACCTTTGAAGAAGTCTTTTACGGATTCAGGGAAGGACAAAGTTGCGCCTTTGGCATACACATCCTCAGCAGTTAACGAATTCGCCGTCATAAAGATGGCCATATCCCCTACGACTTTCGAGGATGGTGTCACTTTCACGATATCACCGAAAAGCGTGTTCGCTTCCGTGTAATTACGCTTCAATTGCTCGAATTTATCACCCACACCTAAGGCAATCGCCTGGCCACGCAAGTTCGTATATTGTCCACCTGGAATCTCATTATTATACACCTCAGCTGTTCCAGCCTTCAATTCCGATTCAAAAGGAGCATACATCGTACGAACCGCCTCCCAGTAATTTGAATATTCATTTAATAGATCCAAATCTAAATCTGATGCTTTCTTGTGACCTTGCATCATCGCCACTAAGGAGTTTAAGTTAGGCTGAGACGTCAATCCTGACATCGCTCCTAACGCACCATCTACAATATCCACACCAGCCTCAATGGCCTTTAAATACGTCGCTGATTGAACCGAAGCCGTATCATGCGTGTGCAAGTGAATTGGTAAATCGACCGCCTTCTTTAATTCGGTGACTAATTTTTCTGCTTGGAATGGGCGTAAAAGACCGGCCATATCCTTAATCGCTAACATATGAGCACCGGCATCTTCTAACTGACGTGCCATATCTACATAGTATTGCAGATTGTACTTCTCGTTTGTAAAAACGTCGCCCGTATAGCAAATCGCAGCTTCTGCGATGCCCGGTGTACGTTCGC
>JBMSJH010000193.1:0-4034 GCA_049418705.1 Aquirufa sp. | reverse complement strand
AGACGTAGCTTTTTACGCGGAAAATTGTCCGGATCCGGCTACTTTTTAATGCCCCACTTAATCGCTTCTTCGATTAAGCTAGCGAAATCTGGATTCGCCCAAACCTCCTTCGAGTGTCCCATCGACGTATAAAAGGTCTTCCCTTTTCCGACCGTTTTATACCAAGCCACCGGGTGATTTTTACCCATCCCAAAATTCTTATCCGTCATCCACAACATATTTCCACTCGGTAATATCTTGTCTCCATCAATCGAATAAACGATGGTCGCATCCTTAGGTTGATTGAAGAAAACATACCATTCGTCGTTGCCCACAAATGACTTTGATAAGCCGTGTGAAAAAGTGGTGTCTTTTATAGTGACTTGCGTCTTCTGGAATTGCGGGTTCAAGGGATGATGCGAAAACTTTGCCCCTAACAGATTCTTTTCATACCAATCCCAGTGATGTGAATCATCTCCGGCGCCATGAATTCCCACCAAGGTCCCGCCATTTTCTATGTATTTTTCTAACGCCATTTGCTGATCGTCATCTAATACCCGTCCCGTGGAATTATCAAAAATCACCACCTCAAATTGCGCTAATTGCTCCGGATTGAATACCCCTCCTTCTTCAGTTTGATAAACAAACCACCCATTTTTATTCGCTAAATCTGTGACGATAGATTTCGAAGCATCAATTGATTCTCCATGTCTGAATCCCGTGGTTTTAGAAAATAATAGGACCGCTGGTTTATCAGTAGGAATTGAAATTTCAGGCTTCTCTGTTTCATAGCTAACAGGAAATCCGTTTTTCACTTTATAGATAAAAACAGAGCCTGCGGCAAAAAGCAGAACGACAAAAGTAAGCAGCGTCCAGCCTAGGATTTTAAAGAATTTTTTCACGGTTTTTCGGTTTAGAATTTAGCCACAAGGTAGGAGATATGTGGAAAAATTGCAAACAGGTTTAAACGGTAATAGGCTGGTGAAAATCACCGTCTATTACATATTATTCTATCATTTTTTAAACTCGTCGTCGCTAGGGCTTTTTGGTGGTAATTTCAACTACCCCATTGGCGCCTTTTTCACCGTACTTTTCTTTCGCCTTTTCTCCCTTCATTACATTCATCGATTGAATGTTACTCGGGTTCAGATCGTTTAAATTTAGATCAGAAGTGATGACGCCGTCGATGACAATGAGCGGTTTCACTTTATCTCCAGAAGATGGCTTCAATACGATGTTTGCCTGATCTTTAGGCGAAATGATTTTATTCGACCCTTTGATTGTCACGGTTATTTCTTTCCCGTCACGCATTCCTTTCATTATGATGGAGCTTGAATCCATCTTTCCGTTCAAAGTAGCTTCAGAAAAGGCAGGGGTTATCGTTACGTGTTCTGCAGAAATAGGAGGTGTTGGTGGAATCGGAAGACTTCCTGGTCCTACTGGTGGCGGCGGAGGTGGCATATCACGCGTGGCAACTGTGAATACTTTTTTCCCTGTTATAGGATCAGAAAAAGTAGTGGAATCGGGACGCATCGTAACTGTGAATTGAGCAGCTTCTTTTTTCTTTGCTTTGGATTCTTGTGCACTTAATTGAAACGAGATTAAGATTAAAGAAATAGCAAATAAAGGCAATACAGCTACCCTTCTGAGGTAGGCGTATGTAGGGGTTTTGGAGGTTGTTAACATAATAATTCTTCGTTTAATGGATGAATAATAAAAGGAATGACTCGGGTTTAAAAAATGATTACCGTAATAGGTTTGTAAAAGCATTTTGGCAAAAGTATCCACTTCACCTGTGCCCACCGCATCCCGGTCAGCAATGAATTCATGAATATTTTGCAGTTCTTTTTGCATGATCCAGTTGAAAGGATTCATCCAGAAAATCGCACAAATCAATTGAGAAAATAAGCGATCCCAAGTATGTTTTTGGCGAATGTGGACGAGCTCATGTTGCAGCATTTTTTGGCCATTCTCCTCTTCTATAGAGATGGATTTTTTCCAAAAAAGATTCGAGAAAAACGAGAATGGTGCCTCCTCCAAATCCGTTTCGATAAAAGTAAAATCGCCCATCTGGGTTTTACTATGTATCGCTTTCAATCGGAAAATTCGAAGGACAGAATAGGCTAAATAAAAGAGCAATAAAACACTGATTACACCCATAGCTATTATATCCCAAGGAATGTGCGCTTCCTGAACTGGAGCGGTGGAACCATACATTAAGTATTTTAATGCCGGAGTGGCTGCCACATCTTCTTCATAAACTCCTAATGTTAAATGCACCATTGGAAAAACTATACTCAAGGCCATAGCCGCTAATAAATAATAGCGATTATAGGAATGGTAGATGGTGTTCTTCAAGAATAGCGAATAATAACCGAAGAAAATACCTGCATAAATCATCGATTTCAACAGGTAAATAAATGTATCATTCATCTCCTTTCGATTTAAGGTTTTGCAATAACAATTCTAAATCTTCGATGGACATCTGCTTTTTGTCGACTAAATAAGAAACGACATTCGCATAAGATCCATCGAAAAAAGATTCGGTTAGACCGGCCATTCTTTGACCTGAATAATCCCGCTTCGAGACCTTCGCAGAATACAAGTTTTTGCGATTCGGATTCGTGATTTGCACAAAGTCCTTCTCCACTAAAATCTTCAACAAAGTCGCGACCGTATTCGAATGCGGTTTAGGTTCTGGCAATAGCTCGATGATGTCTTTTAAGAATCCGCCGTCTGACAAATTCCAAATCACTTGCATCACCTGCTCTTCTGCCTGTGTTAGTTTTTTCATCTTTTCGTATTTCGTTGAGGCAAATGTATAACTAAATTTTTAGTTACAAAATATTTCTAACTATTTTTTTAGTTACTTTTATTTTATCAATAAGCGGTTAAGATGGAGTGGGAAATTCAAAATTTCTAACGACATTTAATCCCACTATGATACACGAAATCGCTACTTGCCTCTGGTTTGATAAGAATGCAAAAGAGGCTGCAGACTTTTACAAAAGCACTTTTACAGGTTTTGAACCTATTTCAGAAAATCCAATGGCGGTTAATTACCGTCTATTGGGGCGTCGTTTTATGCACCTGAATGGAGGGCCAGGTTATCCGATTAATCCATCTATTTCGTTTTTTATCAACCTGGAAGAGGAGAATGAAATCAGAGAGACTTGGGAAAAATTAACCAAAAATGGCACCGTTTTGATGGATCTAAACTCCTATCCTTGGAGTCCGCTCTATGGCTGGTGCGCGGATCAATTTGGCGTGAATTGGCAGATCATGAAAAACCATGAGTCGCACGAAAAACTGGCACCTAACTTGATGTTCAATGGAGCGAACAACGGCAAAGCATCGGAAGCAATTGGTTTCTACACTTCGCTTTTCCCCAATTCCGAGATCCTACATAAAGCACTTTACGAAAAAGGCGAACACGATACAGAAGGGAATGTAAAATATTCTCAGTTTACGTTAAATGGAAAACCCTTCCATTTGATGGAGAGTTCGATGGATCATCAGCATAACTTTAACGAGGGTGTTTCGATGATGGTAACGGTGGATACGCAAGAGGAAATTGATCAGCTGTGGAATAACTTAGTCGATGGAGGAGCACCAGGAAGATGCGGCTGGCTGAAAGACAAATACGGCGTTTCATGGCAGATTGTGCCGTCTATTTTGGGCAAATTAATGACGAACCCAGAAACAGCTCCGAAGGCAACTTATGCGTTTTTGCAGATGTCTAAGTTTGTCATCGCGGATTTAGAGAATGCGGTAAAATAAAAAAGGGGGCACTAAAAGCGCTCCCTTTTTCCATACCCTTTTCAACAAAAATTCTACTATTTATTTTCAGCGGCTTGTTTAGCAGCCATTTCATCTACGACAAATTTTGTATCAAAGAAATTAATCTCTTGCGTCTCTTTGTCATTCTCCCATTTTAATGCCTGGTGAATATTCATCGTTATATCCTTACCTGAATAACGGCCTTTTGCATGCCAGGTTCCCCACACATTTGTCCAGGTTTCACCATTATTAATCTTCAAAGTGATTACACGTAA
>JBMSJH010000192.1:0-4047 GCA_049418705.1 Aquirufa sp. | reverse complement strand
TTTGCCTGCTTCGAAGACCGTGCCTATTTTTTCATGTAATGCATCGACGATTCCACCGGCTTGATCGAGACCAAAAATCACGACCTTAATGCCTAGGCGCATGGCTAGGCGGGTGAAGGTGAGTTTCGAGATCATGCCGCCCAGTCCAGTGGACGAGGTGTCGGATGAAACGACGGATAAGGTGGAGGCGTCGATTTTGGGAACGTAGCGGATGATTTCGCCATTCGCGTCCAGGAGACCTCCTACCGAAGTAGATATTAAGAGTTTTTCTGCGCCAAAGCCGGTCGCGATTAAGGTAGCAAGTTCGTCGTTGTCGGAGAATTTAAGTTCGGTGTTTGAAACGACGTCATTTTCATTTGCGATGGGAATGACGTTGCTTTTCCAAAGTTCGGTATAGGTTTCCTTCAGTTGAAGGAAGGATTCGCGGTTCGAGAAATGGTGGCGTTCACAAAGCGATTGAGCGATGGCGATTCCGTATTTCGAGAAATACTGGTTGTATTTCGCAATTAGAATAGGGTTTCCGATGGCTGCAGCGGCTTTGCGCTCAGACAGAGTGCCTTTGTAATTCGCTAAAAAGGCTTTTCCAGCGGCCACGGCTCCGGAGGAAACGAGGACGATGTGGTAGTCTTTTGTGAGGCTGGAAACTTGTGCTGCAATCTTTTCCAAGGTCTGCTCGTTCACCTCCCCGTTCTTGTGGGTGATGGATGACGAACCGAATTTAATGACTAGAATGGGCTTAGACATGCCGCAATTTAGTTTAAATAATGGGTTTCTGAAAGTGGCAGGTGCTTTTTAAGGCTTTGGCGAGTCTTTTTATGTACGCAGTTCGCGGAATATTGATGGCACCGTAGCGCAAAACGTTATCGTTCATGAACTGGGAATCGAGAAGCTCGTACTTCTGTTCGCGAAGGATTTGGATCAAATAATGAAAGGCAACTTTCGAGGAATTGGAGACAAAAGAGAACATGGATTCGCCGAAAAAGGCAGCTCCTAGCGAAACGCCATAGAGGCCTCCCACCAGCTTATCGTCCTGCCAGGCTTCAACGGAATGGGCTAAACCCATTTTATGTAATTCCGTGTAGGCTTGGACTATTTCCTCTGAAATCCAGGTTTCGGGCTCCGTGGGACGAGGCAAGGCACAATTGCGCATGACTTGTTCGAAACAAGTGTCTACGCGGATTTCGAAGCGTTTTTGGTTGATAATGGGCTTGAGGGATTTGGCAGGCTTATAACTCTGAATCGGAATGATCGCCCGCGGATCCGGGCTGTACCAAAAAATCTCCCCCGTCTCCTCCGCCATCGGAAACACACCCGATGCATAAGCATAGACCAGGGTTTCAGCGGTGAGCGGTGTGGACTCTTCCATCAAATAATTTGTTGATTATTGGGATTTAAACTAGGATTTGCCGAAATTCGACGTTTAAACGTGGAAACACGTGACAGAACCTTTGGCAAAACTAAAGAATGACGTTTACTAATTCAAATTATTACTCTACATCTCCGCTCCGACGAAAGCGACGATTCATCTTCCGCGTGTAATACGCTGAGGCTGTGTTTTAATTTAATTCATTCTTCAATTTTCGTCCATTCATGCATAAATATACCGTTCAAGTGGCTAGCGAGCAACATTTCGCCCTAGCCGAATCCATCTGCTACGAGATGGCTGAATCAGCCAAAGCTCGCGGAACCGGAATTGCCAAGCGTACCCCCGAATACCTACAAGAAAAAATGTCAGAAGGCAAAGCGATCATCGCAACAGATGACGTAGATGGCTCTTTTGTAGGTTTTTGTTATATTGAAACGTGGCAACACGGCAAGTTTGTCGCTAACTCGGGGTTAATAGTAAAGCCTAGTTACCGACAGTTTGGGGTAGCAAAAGCCGTTAAAGAACGTGCTTTTGAATTATCTCGGACGCGTTATCCAGATGCGAAAATCATCGGTATTACGACCTCATTAGCGGTCATGAAGATTAATTCTGACCTTGGATATGAGCCTACGACCTTTGCAGAATTACCGGTAGACGATAATTTCTGGAAAGGATGTGAGTCTTGTGTGAATTTTGACATTTTGACAAGAACAGAACGCAAGATCTGTTTGTGTACCGGAATGATTTATGATCCGGAGAATCCAGATAAGAAAACACCGGAGGAAAAAGACGAAAAGTGGTTATTCTTGAAGAATATCACGGATTTTACCCGTCTAAAGAAGTTTAAAGAAAAATTATTAATGCCTTTCAAAAAGAAGGTAAAATAGAACAAATATGAGCAAGCCTAAAGTAATTCTAGCGTTTAGTGGTGGTTTAGATACCTCCTTTTGTGTGAAATATTTAACGGAAGAGCGCGGCATGGAAGTGCACTCGGCCCTGGTGGATACCGGCGGATTCTCTCCAGCGGAATTGAAAACCATTGAGGAGAAAGCCTATTCGTTAGGGGTGACTTCGCACGTGACTTTGGACGTGGTGGAGGAATACTACCAGGATTGTTTGAAGTATTTAGTGTACGGAAACGTCTTAAAAAACAATACCTATCCACTATCTGTGTCTGCTGAGCGCGTTTTTCAAGCTACAGCAGTGGCTAAGTATGCTGCCAAATTAGGAGCGAAAGCCATCGCGCACGGAAGTACAGGCGCTGGAAACGACCAAGTTCGTTTCGACGTGGTGTTCAGAATCCTAGCACCTGAGTGCGAGGTGATCACACCTATCCGTGACTTGCAATTATCTAGAGAAGCAGAAATCGAATTCCTAAAGTCGAAAGGTGTGGTTCAAGAATGGCACAAGTCGACTTATTCGATCAATAAAGGACTTTGGGGAACATCTGTAGGAGGAAAAGAGACCTTGACTTCAGACGGTTATTTACCAGAAGAGGCATGGCCTACACAATTAACAAAGACGACTCCAGAGAAGATCAGTTTACAATTCGAAGCAGGTCAGCTGGTGGGCATCGATGGAAAGAAATTCCCAACTACGGTGGCGGCTATCCGCGAATTAACGGAAAGAGCTGGTGCTTTTGCGATCGGTCGTGACATCCACGTGGGTGATACGATCATCGGGATTAAAGGACGTGTGGGCTTTGAGGCTCCTGCGCCCTTGATCATCATTAAAGCACACCATTTATTAGAGAAACATGTGTTGACGAAGCACCAATTGTATTGGAAACAAAACATCGGTGATATGTACGGCACCTTATTACATGAAGGCCAATTCCTTGAGCCCGTGATGCGTAATTTCGAAACATTCTTAGCGGATACGCAAGGAAATGTAACGGGAACGGTTCACGTGACCTTATCTCCTTACCAATTTATGGTGACGGGAATTGAATCGAAATATGATTTGATGTCGTCGGTTTTTGGGGCGTATGGCGAAATGAATAAAGCGTGGACAGGAGACGATGTGAGAGGATTCTCGAAAATCGCTTCGAACCAAACCATGATCCACCGGAAAGTTAACGAACAATAACATGGCAAAGATCGGAATCGTAGGGGCCGCAGGCTACACGGGTGGTGAATTACTGAGAATTTTGGTGAATCACCCAGACGTGCATTTGACCTGCATTTTATCGAATTCACAGGCTGGAAAGTTGATTTCAGACGTGCATACCGATTTATTGGGATCTACGCATTTACGCTTTTCTAAAGACCTAACACCCGTTGATGTCCTTTTCCTTTGCTCCGGACACGGCGAATCGAAGAAATTCTTAGCCGCAAACGATATTCCTTGGCACACGAAAATCATCGATTTAAGCACGGACTTCCGTGATGAATCCGAAGGCTTCGTCTATGGTTTAGCTGAGTTCCAAAAAGAAAAGATCAAATCCGCGACCAAAATCGCGAACCCAGGCTGCTTCGCCACTTCGATCGAATTAGCCCTTTTGCCCCTCGCAAACGCAGGTTTAATCACCGAAGACGTGCATGTTTCAGCCATCACCGGTTCGACAGGCGCTGGCCAATCGCTTTCTCCTACGAGCCATTTCTCCTGGAGAAATAATAATGTGAGTGTGTACAAGACGTTTACGCACCAGCATTTGGCAGAGATTAAACAGACCTTAGGTA
>JBMSJH010000191.1:0-4053 GCA_049418705.1 Aquirufa sp. | reverse complement strand
GAAGGTGCAAAAATTGCTTCCTTATGAGGAGGTGATTCAAGCAGCTAATCGTGCGAAAGATAATGGAAGTTCTCGTTTCTGTATGGGAGCGGCTTGGCGCGAGGTGCGTGATAATAAGGATTTTGACCGTGTCTTAGATATGGTAAAAGGAGTGAACTCATTAGGGATGGAGGTTTGTTGTACTTTAGGTATGTTATCTGAAGAGCAAGCGCAGAAATTGAAGGATGCTGGATTGTACGCTTACAATCACAACATCGATACGAGTGAAGAGTATTATGATGACGTTATTTCAACGCGTACCTATGACGATCGTTTAGAGACTCTAGGAAACGTACGTAAGGCGAAATTATCCGTTTGTTCTGGTGGTATCATCGGAATGGGCGAAAGTGCTGGAGATCGCATCGGAATGCTATTGACTTTAGCTAACCTGCCTGAGCATCCGGAATCGGTTCCAGTGAACAACTTAGTGCCTGTAGAAGGAACACCTTTTGAGAATCAAAAGACGGCCTCTGTATGGGATCTCGTTCGTGTGATCGCAACGGCAAGAATCATGATGCCAAAATCAGCTGTGCGTTTATCTGCAGGCCGCTTAGAATTAAACTACGAAGGTCAAGCCTTCTGCTTTATGGCAGGCGCTAATTCGATCTTCTCTGGAGACGTCTTATTAACGACGCCTAATCCGGATACGAAATCAGATGCGGAATTATTCCAAATCCTAAGCATCAAGCCGAAGGAAGCTTTCAAGGATGCACGCAAACCAGGTGTGGAGTTTAATCAAATTCCAAGCGCTCAAGGTTTAGAGCACACACACTAGAAGAAAGAATAAAAAGAACGGGCGCTAATTCGAAAGGGTTAGCGCCTTTTTTTATAACGTCTTGCTCATCCGGTAATGTTGAATCTCGCCAAATAACAAGTACGATTCCGCCACGATAGTATACCCAATTCTCTGATAAAACGGCACCGCATTCTCCCTCGCTTCTAATACGATTTCAGTCCAGCTTTTCGCCTTTGCTTGCTCTTCTAAGTAGGCCATGATGGCTTTCCCAATTCCCTTTCCTTGCGCCGCAGTAGCGGTAGCCACACAACGGACTTGACCTTGCTTTTCTGCAGACTCGTGCATTCGGGCTACGCCCAACACTTCGTTGTCTTCTACGGCGATGGCGTGAATGGCTTGATCTTCATCCGCTAGCACTTCGGATCCCAAAGGCTGATTCCAGGGCTCTCGTAGCACGTTAAAACGCAAAGCATAATAGGCTTTCCATTCGGCGTCGGTTTGGGGAGATTTGATTTCCATGTGGTAGGGGGATAAAAAAATGGCGCAGCCCGCAGGGCTGCGCCATAAATATACACGATTCCTTGTCTATTTTGCAAAGTTCACCGCGCGCATTTCGCGAATAACGGTTACTTTGATTTGACCAGGATATTGCATCTCTTTCTCGATTTTCTGAGAAATGTCAAACGATAGGTTCGATGCCTTTTCGTCACTTACGTTCTCGGAATCAACCATGATACGTAATTCACGACCCGCTTGGATCGCATAACATTTTTGAACTCCGTCGAAAGAAGTCGCTAATGTTTCTAGATCGCGAAGACGCTTCATGTAGGACTCCATCATCTCGCGGCGTGCACCTGGACGAGATCCAGAAATCGCATCACAAACTTGGATGATAGGAGAGATCATGGATGTCATCTCACACTCATCGTGGTGAGCTCCGATCGCATTGCAAACCTCTGGATGCTCTTTGTATTTCTGAGCCAGCTCCATACCTAACAAAGCGTGAGGAAGTTCTGGTTCTTCATGCCAAACTTTACCAATATCGTGTAGTAAACCTGCACGCTTCGCTAGCTTCGCATTCAAGCCTAATTCAGCCGCCATCGTTGCACAAAGTTTCGCGACTTCGCGTGAGTGTTGCAATAGGTTTTGGCCATAAGAAGAACGGAAACGCATGCGGCCGATCATCTTGATTAATTCTGGGTGTAAACCGTGAATACCTAAGTCGATCACGGTCTTCTCTCCGATTTCGATGATCTCATCGTCGATGTTCTTGCGTGTCTTATTTACCACCTCTTCAATACGAGCTGGGTGAATACGACCATCTTGAACTAAACGGTGAAGTGATAAACGGGCAATCTCACGACGCACGGGATCAAAACCAGAGATGATGATCGCTTCTGGTGTATCATCCACAATGAATTCCACACCTGTCGCCGCTTCTAGCGCACGGATGTTGCGTCCTTCACGACCGATAATTTTACCCTTGATATCATCTGATTCGATGTTGAAAACCGACACACAGTTTTCAATTGCATTCTCAGCTGCGGTACGTTGAATCGTCTCGATAACGACTTTCTTCGCCTCTTTCGTGGCTGTTAATTTCGCTTCTTCGATTGCTTGTTTCACTAAAGAACTCGCTTTCGATTCTGCCTCTGCCTTCAAAGCATCCATGATTTGTTGGCGTGCTTCGTCTGCTGAAAGGCCAGCAATTTTTTCTAATTGGCTGATCTGATTCGCTAGCATCGCTTCTGCTTCCTCGCGTTTCTTTTCAACATCTTCTAGCTTCTTGCGGAAGTTTTCTTCTTTCGCTTGAACGCTCTGTTTCGCCGAGTGTAATTCTTGCTCAGCCGTACGTTGTTGTTCTGCTTGCTGAGCTAAAATGCGCTCTTTTTCGCGTAATTTTTGTTCGTTTTCTAAGAGAATTCCTTTCTTGTTTTGGGACTCCTCTTCGAACTCTGCACGTAAACGTAGGAAGTTTTCCTTCGCCTCTAGCATACGGTCTTTCTTGATGTTTTCTGCAGTGATTTCTGCATTTTTTAGGATGTCCTCCGCTTTGCGTTGGGCGTCTCCTTCGATGTTTTTATTTACCTTTGAGTAGAACACTTTTCCGGCAAATAATCCCCCCGCCGCAGCGATAAGGGGTAAAATAAAGGTTAATATAGTCGACATATAGAACGAATGTGTGTTTATACATTAGTTCCCTGAAAAATCGAAATAAAAGGAGAATTATACTGTGAACTCAGCTGCTAGAGATAATAATTCGTTGTTTTCTTCTAGCACATCGGCCTGAAGCGAATTATGTTCTGCTTCAAATTTCAAACCACACATGGCCAGGTCTAAGGCCACCATCGCCATAACGGCTGCGGGATCTGAACTATTTGTTTGTTGTTCGTAATAACGAACCATCTTGTTCACAACTGATGCTGCATTTCTTACGTAAGCCTCCTCGCCCGGACTAACCTTTAAGGCGATACTTTGTATGCCTACCAGTAGATTACAAGGGATTTTAGGATTCATGGATTGCGTAATTGGTCAATGCAATGATCTATTTTTGTAATATATTCTTCTAACTTTTGTTTCAACTCAGCGGTGGGAACTGCTGTGTTATCTGTACTAGCTACAATTTTAGCGAAATTATCTGATTTTTTAAAGTTTTTCTCCAATTCTTTTAGCCGTCTCATCGATCTAGCTAGCTCGTCAGTTTTTTGGGCTAATTTTTCGGTTAACTCATCCACTTTTGCCTGTTTTTCGGCCATCGCCCCCTCGTATTCTTGTAAACGCGTTACCATCCCGCCGATTTTCAGCTTGAGGTTTAGGTACTGCATTTTCAGTTCATTTTTCATTTCAAGGCTAAGCTAGGTTTTCCGTTTTTCCAGGAAAATTCTTGGATGAATATATAGGCCAAAATACAAATAAATCCGATGTTTTGGCTGATGATCATCGGGATTTCTAATCTGGCTAATAGAGCACCGGAAGCGATGGCTAAAACGCCTAGACTGATGTAAACAATCGCTGCCATCCAGCGGTAGGGTGCGGGATCGTATTTTTGGCCCCCTACATAACACAATACCGTCATCACGATCGCTGAGGTCAGGAAGGAATAAGCACACGCCATATATCCGTAAACAGGGATAAATAACACGTTTCCGATCAGGGTTACCGCTAGCCCAGTCACCGTGATGACCGTTCCCATGTAGGTTTTATTCGTCTTTTTAAACCAAACCGATTGCGTGTAATACACCCCTAAAAATAAATTAGCGAGTAGTAATACCGGAACG
>JBMSJH010000190.1:0-4084 GCA_049418705.1 Aquirufa sp. | reverse complement strand
GAAGTTTGCACAGACGATTGCGCCTGCGATCAAGAAGGCGATTCCGTGTAAACGCGTGGGAGTGGCGGTAATTGGTTTAGAGGTGCCTCATGCACACGTGCATTTAGTACCGATGAATCGAATGCTGGATATTAATTTCTCGCAGGAGAAGATGAAGCCGTCGGCGGAATCTTTGGCAAAAACAGCCGAATTAATTCGCTCTTTCTTACTTTAAGAATCCCTTCAGCTTATTCATCTCTAACATCGGATTCGCTTTCTCGTACACGATGTTATAAACCGCCTCGATAATAGGCAATTTGATGTTGTGCTGACGCGAGATGCTGTAGATACTTCGCACCGCGTAATATCCCTCTGCGATCATGTTCATCTCGATCTGAGCAGACTTCACGGAATACCCGCGACCGATCATATTTCCAAAGGTTCTATTTCTAGAAAACTGCGAATAAGCCGTCACGAGTAAATCCCCTAAGTAACCAGAGCTATTCAAATCGCGGTTTTTCTCCGGATAAACGACATCCAAGAAGATCTTGATCTCTTGCATCGCATTACTCACGAGCACGGCCTGGAAGTTATCCCCAAAACCCAATCCCCTCGTAATACCGCAAGCCATCGCCACGATGTTCTTGATAACGGCACAATATTCTACGCCATACAAATCTTGGATAGCATGTGCTTGCAAAAAGCGGCTATTTAATAGGTTCGAGAAGGATTGAGCTAAACTCAAATCCGGTGAAGCAATCGTTAAATACGATTGTTTCTCTAGGGCCACCTCTTCCGCATGGCAAGGGCCAGCGATGACACAGGTTTGGCCTAACGGCAAATTAAAAGCACGCTCCATCCAATCAGTTACTAACAGATTTTCGTCTGGAATCATACCCTTGATGGCAGAAACCACTTTTTTGCCCTCGAAATGTTTCTTATTTAAGTCTTTTAATGTACTTGGAATGAAAGCGGCAGGAACCGCTAGAATGATGTATTCCGCACCTGCAAGGGCATCCACCATCTTGCTGTAGGTCTTCACTTTACGTGGATTGATGGCCACATCCGTCAAATAGCTGGGATTGTGATTGTATTTACGGATGAATTCTACGTCCGACTTCCGGCGAATCCACCACTTAATTTTCACATTATTCTCCGAAAGGATTTTCACTAAAGCCGTAGCCCAGCTTCCTCCACCTAAGACCGCCACCTGGGTAGGGATCTTTTTCTTTAACTCAGCTAATTCACTCATGCCGTAAAATTACGCTTATTTGATAAATATCCCGGATTTTTTGCCAAATTTGTATCCACAGCTTTTTACAGCTGACAGCTAAACCTATGAAAAAAATCACCTTATTCCTGCTTGCAGGACTATCTTTTTGTGCGCTTGCACAGAAATCACAACCCCTTCCAGAACATCCTCGTCCAGACCTTGAAAGATCGCAATGGCTGAATTTGAATGGCTATTGGGACTTTACCTTCGATTCTACTTTAACGGTTCCATCCCGCTTTGCGAAGAAAATCCTCGTTCCTTTTCCCTGGGGATCTGCGCTGTCTGAAGTGAAAGACGAGGCGGATGTCGCTTGGTACCATAAGGAAATTAAAATCCCTGCCACTTGGACCGGGAAGCGTATTTTCCTGAATATTGGGGCCTCGGATTGGGAAACTTCGATCTATTTAGATGGGGTTAAAATTGGAAACCACCAAGGTGGATACACGCCTTTTGATGCGGAATTAGCCGGTGTAAAACCAGGTTCTACGCACCACATTGCCATCAGAGCGGATGACAAACGACGGATGTTTACGCTCTATGGAAAGCAAGGTTACGGTAATGCGCGGGGGATTTGGCAAACGGTTTATTTAGAGGCGAGAGGCGCTAATTTCATCGATCATTATGCTGTTAATCCGGATATCGATGCGAAAAAAGCGCAAGTGAAGGTCTATTTAGGGGCAACTGTTTCAAAGGAACAAGCTGTTCAAGTGAAGCTTTCCAATGGCCAATCAGCTGTAGTGAAAATCCCTGCGGGAAAACAAGAAGGAAGCGTAGAGATTTCGTTGAATTCGATGCATCTCTGGTCTTTAGAGGATCCCTATTTATATGGTTTAACGATGACCTCGGGGAATGATGTGGTGAAGGGGTATTTTGGGATGCGCAAGATTTCTGTGGTGAATTTGCCGGGCTCGAAGATTCCGTATATCGGATTGAATAATAAGCCTATTTATGTGCAGTTAGCATTAGATCAAAGTTACCATCCGACGGGTTTTTATACTTTCCCGTCTGATCAATTTATGAAAGACGAGATTGTGCGTTCTAAGCGTATCGGTTTGAATGGAATTCGCACGCATATTAAGGTGGATGTGCCGCGCAAGTTGTATTGGGCAGATAAATTGGGCCTTTTAGTGATGTCTGATTTGCCTAATTCCTGGGGAGATCCGGAGGCGGATATGCAAAAGGAGTCTGAATATACGCTGCATGAGATGATCAAGCGCGACTATAATCATCCAGCGATTTTCTCTTGGATTACGTTTAATGAAACTTGGGGATTATTTACACACAAAGATAAAAAGTCGATTTATACGCCTGAGACTCAGAAATGGGTCGCTTCAGTGTATCATTTGGCCAAAAAACTAGACCCCACTCGCCTCGTCGAAGACAATTCCGTTTGCTGCGGTAGGGGTCACACCGAAACGGACATCAACTCTTGGCATGCCTACCAAGCAGGGTATGAATGGGATAAATTGCTCGATGAACATTCCGCTAAAACCTATCCCGGCAGTTCGTGGAACTTTGAGAATGGATATCAGCAAGGTGTGCAGCCGATGATTAATTCGGAGTTTGGCAATGTGTGGGGTTACCAAGGAAGCACGGGTGATGTGGATTATACTTTCGATTACCACAAGGCCATGAACTCCTTCCGAAATCACCCGAAGATGGCGGGTTGGCTCTACACCGAGCACCACGACGTGATTAATGAGTGGAATGGCTATTATAAATTCGATCGGACTGAAAAGGAAACCGGCTTAAATGCCATCGTTCCAGGGATGTCGCTGCTTGATTTCCACAGCCCTTTCTATCTTTCGACAGGTCAGGAAATCACCTTTGCAGGGAAATCCGGACAAAAAATCAAAATTCCATTACACCTTTCCTCCCTAACAGATAAGTCCGGTTCCTTGACCTTGAAGATGACTTTATCCGGAACCAATACGGCAGGGGAGAAGCAAAACCATTGGACTAAATCTGCTAAGTTAAACTATTCAGCTTGGGACGTGAAAGCGCTTGACTCGGTGCAAGTGGTGTTGCCGGCTGACAAATCGATTAACACGTTAGCTTTTGAATTAAGTGATGCTGCAGGAAAAGTCGTGCATCGCAATTTCGTACATCTCCTTGTGGAAGAAGGAAACACACAGCCTGCGAAAGGTCAATTGATTTCTGTGCCAGTAGAACGCTATAGTGCTGCAAATTGGCCTAAAAAACAGTGGGCAGGCGTTTTAGGACATAAATTGAACGGCGCGGGAGCTGGTTATTTCGAATACGAAATTCCTTTCCCTACATCTGGAACGGCGGACATCAAGCAGGTTCGTTTCCTAGTGGAAGCGTCTGCTAAACCAATATTAGGTAAGGACCGCGATGATGCAGGTAAAATGGATGGTGACTACATGTTAGGCAAGGGAACATTCGACCCGGGCGTTAATCCTAATGCCTATCCACAAACCGATCGCTACACTACACTAGCTAAATTGAAAGTGAGTGCGAATGGAGTTTTAGCGAAAGAAACGGTTCTGGCTGACGACCCAGCGGATCACCAAGGCATTTTGTCATGGCATTACCAAGCGCGCAATAATAAATTAGATGAGGCAGGAACTTACGGCTATTTAGTCCAAGGGGTGATTCCTACGTCTGCCTGGCAACAAGCAGCTAAAACGGGGAAATTAATCTTGCGATTCGAGTCCACAGAAGGCGGATTATCTCTTTATGGAGATCAATCAGGCCGATATGTGATCGATCCGAGTATTATTATTGAGTGATAGTTTAAACGCCAAATTGAACTAAGTGGATGTTCGTCCATATTAGTTCAGTTTCCAGCGTTTCACATTAATCAATTCT